>NZ_DCLI01000094.1:0-33974 GCF_002320975.1 Clostridium sp. UBA1652 | reverse complement strand
CTTTTGATAGTTGGTCTTTCTTTTAGTTTTTAAGTTATGCCTAAATGCAAAATCCTCCATTTGAGCTTTATATAAAGCCATATTAGCTTCTTGATTTTGTTCTTCAAATTCTTCCTTTGAGAAAAGTGTAGGAAACCACTCATGTATAGGTGTTACTGTTGCATCTTTATTAAACATACACGCTACATGTTCACCTATCTGTTTAGCCAATACAGAATTAAGTAATGCTCTACTTTTTAGTTCTGAAGTGTACTCTTCAGACTTTCGTTGTTGTTGTCTACCATAACTTTCTATAAAATCATAAATCTCTTGCAAAGAAGAATCCCAAAATAAAGAAGGACCATACCCCATATCTAAAAACTGCGGGTATAATCCTTCAATTAATTCTGTGAAACTTTCTATCCGTTTAGAAGCTCCTCCGCTTTCTCCAAGTTCTCTTCCATCATTTCCGTTTGAGCTTCCGTAAAAAAACCACTCACCTTGTATATATCCATTATAACTTTAGTAAAGAACTCTAATTGACTTCCACCATCATCTACATATCTATCAAACATTTCTTGTACATCTTTAAACTTAATGTTTGCATTGTAATCTTTCATAGCGTAATGAGTTATAGTAAGCATTATTTTTAATGCAGGCATATTGCCATTGCCTAATATATTCATTAAACTTGTTCCTAATTTTTCTTCTAAATCACAAAGAGAAGAAGTTTTAAGCTTTAACTTATATTCCTCCTCTCCTACTTTCCATATTGCAAATTGTTTTCTTGCCATTATATATTCCTCCTATTATGGTGTTGTAGTTGGATCTGCTACATCAATTTCACTTTGTAGTGCCATATTTAATGTGAATTCAATAGCAGCATTAACACCGCCACCACCTAATTTAACACTTGGTTGTGCATCCCATGTAAACACGGTTCCATCTGGGAATTTTTCCTCAAAACTTAACACCTTATTTTGTTCTTGTGCTAATCTCAAAATTCTGTACGAACTAGTAGCACTTTTATTTTCATATTTGAATTTGAAAGCTAAATCTCCAGCATCACCTATTCCGTTTTCATATTGCTTTACTGTGTCTGCCAGTGTTGTATTGTCTACTTTCTCAGGTTCTATACCCATTTCAGGAACTTCTTTTAGCCCCTTTAATTCAGTAAAATCACCTGTAGCTCCTTTTTCTTTATACGCTAATTTTATTCCATTTGCTAACATCTATTTTCCTCCTTCCTATGCTTGATATACAAACTCTGTTGTATTATCAATTACACCTTCATATCTCATTACTTTATGTTTTAATCCACTTGAATCTGCTACATCTTGACACAGTATTCTCGTTAACCCTAAAGATGATATTCTTTTATCAACTTCTAAAGCGTACTCTGACGTGCTTCTATTGTGCCAAATATCAATCTTATATCTTATATAAGACTTATCCTCTTGACCATCTGTGAATTCATAAACTCTGTTATCTTCTTCTACGTACTGTATAGCTGGTAACTTAGACCATTCAGAAGGATAACTGTCACTTACATTTTCACAGATACTTTTTAATGCATTGTATATTTGATCTTTAACATTAATCATCTCTTAGCCGCCTTTCTTATTGCTTCTTTAATATCCTGTCTTATATTTTTAATAATTCTATCTTCATTGTTTTTTAAAGCCGGATATAGATATGGTTGAGCCGGTTGTCCTTTAATCCATCTTGGTCCTACGTCTGGAATATTAACTAGCCATTTATCCTGTTTATAACTAACACTCACATTGGTATTTTGGTTAGTTTCTTCTCCAACCTTACCAGTACCAAACTCAACGTAAGCAGCATGATCTGAATTAGTATAAATTATTGAAACTATTTTCCCTTTAAGTTTTTTAGTTTCTCTATGGATACTTTTCTTTAAATCTCCCGTATCTACTGGAACTAAATCTTGAGCATCATCTTTTACTAATTGTCCCTGATTCTGTATGCTTTTATAAAGAGTTTCTTCAACATTACCGCCTAATGCATTAAGTTTTTTTAGCAGGCTTTCTAACCCTACAACACTACTCATAGTATCTTCTCCAACTCAATAACCAGGTGGGAATATCTTTTTATGCTAATTATTTTATAATCAGGTTTACTCTCTTTAGGTACATAAACACATATTCCATCACCTTCAGCCATAACTTCATTTTCATCATAAAGCATATTAAGCATATAACTTAATCTCTCACCATATATTTCAGCTTGCAGCTTGCCACTAGCAGGAGCTATATTGGCTTTAATTGTAACTGGATCATCTGAGTACCCCGGATACTTACCGCCTTCATTATCTTCAATAACTATCTTTCTTTTTAAGTAGTAAGGTTTCTTATTCTTTATTCGCATTAGCTACACCTGCTATCTTTAATCTTCTAAATGCATTTAAGCGTGATTTAATACTTTCTGGTATCTCTGTAATATAACTAACAGATACTCCATTTTCACTCCTAGAAGCTTCGCCTTCAGAACCTTGTTTATTATAATAAGTAATAGCTAATTCCCTTTGTAAGCCTTCCATTTTGCTTAATAGAATATCTCTATTGCAGTAGTCTAATATTTCAGCTTGTGCATCCTCTAGCAGCATATTTAGCAGATTATCTTTAGTTGTATCATCATTATCTATTCCAAGTCTTATTTTAAGCTTTTCTAGTTGTGTCATATAAACACCTCCAAGAATAAAAGGAAGGGATTACTCCGCTTCCTCAATCAATTTTATTAACTCTTCTTTTTTAATCTTAGAAGGAACTTCAATTCCCTTATTTGCTACTATTTCTTTTAACTTTTCCATTGTCAAATTATTTAGATCCTCATCTTCCTGAGTATATCCATCTTTTGATTCAGAATTTACTACTGTATCCTCAATCTTATTAACTATGAATCCATTTCCTTCAAACCATCCTGCTAACCATTCATTGTTGGTCTTAGTTAGCCCATCAATAAACATGACTGGCCCATATTCTCCAGTATATTTATTGTCATCCTTAAATTTTATTTCATACATTTAACTCCACCACCTTATTGTACTTTGATATTACGTAGAACACCTGCAGCTCTTGACTTCTTTAATACTGTTGCTGCAACCATTTCAACTTCACCCTTTTTAACAGCTCCTGCTGTCTTAAAATCAGGCAACCAAGTATTTATTAATTTCCCACCTGCAGGTGAAGCAGCATGAAGTCCATCTATTGCAAATCTTGCACCATAAAGATCTGTTAATCCTGTTGTACTAGTTCCAACAGTTCTTGTAACTATTGGTACTGTTGGCTTCGTTGTAGTTCCATCATAGTAGTATTGTAAATCAACTAATGGAATGCCGTTATATGATTCAACACTTCTTCCAAAAGCATCTTCACTATGAGTTAAGTAACCTGCTCTACGTGCTGCCTGCTTAATACGAGTTATAAGTTTTGAATTTCCCATTAATGCATCTGGAACTCCATCCATTTCCGCTAAAAACTCATCTAATAAATCTAATAGAGTTTTATAATTTGCATCTACTGCCGCTGAGTTTGATAGGTCTATTACAGAACCTGTATTAATTTCTGTAGATGAACCTACTAACATCTTATCTAAACCGTCAAATCCTTTTACTGATTTATCTCCATTGATTACAGCATTATGAAACAAGTTAATAGTTGCTTTAACCTTTTCTTTTAATTGGAAGTCCACTTCATTTATAGATCCAGATGTATTTGCTAAAACTCTATCTATATCAAATGTTCCACCGAATACTTTAAGCTCCACTGACTTTGTTTGTCTGTCTGCAACCTGTGGAGTATATTCTGTGTTTATATCCCTGAAACCCGCTGTTGCTGGTGTCTTTAATTGAGTATATCCATATACTAAAGTTGAACCTCCTGTTCCTGGAGAAACTGTATCATCAAATGTGATTTTATCCATTAGAATAGATCCTCTTCTAAACTCATCAACAACCATTTGATCTACTTTATTAGCCATTCCCACTTTTGCTTGTTGTAATGTTATTGCCATTTAATATCATCCTTTCTTTTATTAGTTTTTATAATATTCTTCAAGTGCTCCTGTCAATGTTGTTGCACCTGAACCTTTGCCGTTATCTTTAGGAGGTTTGCCCCCTCTTAACTTTTCATTTACAGCTTTCTCTACTGCTGATTGAAAAGCCTTTTCTACTGCTTCAATGCTTTTATTACAGCTTTCAGCATCTGAGTAATTAAGTATCTCAACTAGATCTTTAGGCAACCCTTTTTCAGCTAATGTTTCATAAGCCTGTGCTTTAAGTTCCCTTGTTGTTATTTCCTTTTCTCTTTTCTCTAGTTCTTTGATTCTCTTATCTTCTTCATATTTTGCTTTTTGCTCCGCATTCATCTTAGCAAGTTTTTCAGCTTCTGTTTTAGCATTTTCCAACTCAGTAGCTTTATCTGTATCCCATTTAGTTTTTGCAGTTTCTAAAGCCTTGGCTACTCTTTTGTCAAACTCACTTTGATATTTTTTATCTTTTAGTACATCATCAAAGGTTTGTTCACTACCTTCTTTTCCATCACCCTCGCCATCTGTACCAGTTTCCCCTGTTCCAGAAGTTCCAGTGGTTTCTCCTGTATCTGGAGCCATAAATCTCCTTGAATAAGGATTATTTAGAACTCCAAATAGTTGTAGATTCATGGTTAATTTTCTTTTTTGCATATTATCCTCCTTGCCCCTAATATTCAATGCCCATTAGGTTCAATTATTTTATCTGAACAGTTTAGAGCCGTATTCAGGGCATAAATAAAAGCTTATTGATAGTATCAGTAAGCTTTACTCATCTTCTTTACATTCGCTATTGCATCCCTGTGAAGGAATAAACCTTTCTTTTTTACCCTTAACCACATCTCCTATGGTGCTTATAGCAGAAGTAACAACTATAGTTCCGCAAATTATTAATGTTATTTGTACTGGTATTGGCATTTACTAATCACCCCTTTATACTGGTTCAATTCTTTTCTCCTGTTGTTTCTGGTTTTTATTGATTGAATCTACAACAACTCTTGCAACCTCTTTAGAATCAATAATTAGAACTATCTCTTCAGATTCAACAGATCCGTTCTTAATACAATGTAATTTTTCTTTTATTATCTCACCACTTGCATTTCTATTTGAACTTACAGTCTTTTTCATTCCATCTAGTTCTCTTTTCATGCCTTCAGTAACTTCTTTTAAACTGTCATTTTGCTTTTTGACATTATAATTTACATAGATATCATATACCCTTGAAGCAATAACTATTAAAGCAGCAATGTTAATTAAAATCACTTATTTCTCACCTCCTTGGAATACCATTTTCAATGTATATTGACATGAGAATTTAAAAGCTTGTTCATCTGTAAATCCTTGCTTTTTCATCTCTTCATACATATCTTTATTCATACTTACTATTGAGGGTACATATTCTTTTAGCATTTCGGCTCCCTGTTTTACCTCTGTAACATTTAAATGATTTTCAACTTTTCTTAAAATATCATCATTCATAATGAATTCCTCCTTATTTTTATGACTTATGCTTTTACACGCTTCATCAACTTCTTCTGTATTTTAATTTTATGTTCTTTATATGTTTTATTTTCCAAAATAGAGAAAACATAACCTCTATCCCTAAACTGTTTGATGTATTCTATCGCTTCTTCCATTGATTGTTCTAAAGTATCCCCTAAGCCCAATAGTGTCCCTTCAAAAACTGGAGATATTTTTTCTTTGCCTATAAATACAGCAAATCTATAAGGACATATTATTGGCTTGTAATCTTTAGTTGCTAGTTGCTGTTTATCTATCGTGAAATCTATGACTTTAATAATTAGAGCCATATCCTAATCCTCCTTTTTTTGAGTATAATAAAAGCACCTACATAAGTAAGTGCTTAATATTTACTATATTATTTTTTCCCAGGTTTCCATTGATGTCCGCAATTTAAACAAGTTATTAATATTTTATTTTTACCCACATCTCCTAATAAGATTCCTCCTACAAAAGCTTTTCCCATGCTAAAACCCTTCTTGTGAGCAGTAATCTGTGTACTATTACACTTAGGGCAATGGATTTTATCATCTTTCACTGTATTACTATTAGTTGAAGATTTTTTTGTTACTTCTGGATTGGAAGCCATTATTCTTTCAAACTCTTTTCTTTTTAGTTCCTTTTCTTCCTCTTTAAGCTTTTTCTTTCTTGCTTTTTCTTCTGCTGAATCAAATAATCCCATGTGCATCCCTCCATATATAACCATTACTATAATGATATAACAAAATGGGAAATAATAAAAGCACCTACTTATTTTTCTAAGTAAGTACTATTTCTTTTTAAAATATTTATCTATTACCCCTAAGACCTTCATAGAGTATTTTGAAGGGTTAGAAGATAGTTTAGCTTCTGTAAATGCTTCTGCCATAAATTCATCAATGCTTTTATTTGCATATTCTGAAATGAAAATTTGATTCTTTAATAACTTAGCTTCGTCATATGATATTGATTTATCTACAATTGACTTTTTGTCTATAGCCTTCATTTCTCTTGCGTAAAGGTTTCTAACGCCTTTAATTTCTTTCCAAAACTCTTTATTATTACCTTGTGTTGAATCTCCAAATGCATGCGCAAACTCATGTGTTATTGTGCTTATATTTGCCTTATCTTCATCAACTACAACATCAAAGTTAAGAATGCCATCTCCGCTTTTGATATTTTTGTATTTTTCCTTTGTTATGTATTTTACGTTATCACTTTCCTTTAGTCTAATAATGCACTCTTTCCCTTTACTTCCTCTAATAGTTTCTCCCACCGAATGTTTTCCAAGAAGTCTATCGCTTATGCTTAACTCCACTATAGGTTCTGTATTATATTCAGTAGATAGATTATTAAACTGTATAGATATTTCCTTAGCTCTGTTTATATTTGCTCCGGATAAATCTACTTTAGCAATCCCAAGAGATTTTTGCTTGTCTAATGTTACATTGTTTAATTCTTCAATAGTCTTAGCTCCATTAACTTTATCTTCAAACGAATTACTTCTATTACTCTGAGTTACATATTTATCATGCCATTGCTGATAAGTCATATCCCCTGGTATAATTTGTGTCTTGCCAGTCTTAGGATCTCTAGCTCTTCTTTGAAGTCTTTCCATATTCTCAAAATAAGCTCTAGTTGTTGACCTACAATACGGATGAAGTGGAGGAAGATTTTCGCCTGCTATAACCTTATCAACTTCAATTATTTTACCATCCATTTCTCTGCATATCTCAGAAGTTCTCATGTCTAACGTAGCCACGAATATATACTTATCTATATCAGCTTCTTTATAACTTTCCATTTCAGCAGCATTTACAACATAAGTAGTTTCTGTTCTTATTAATCTCTCTGCTGCAAACTTGCCATAATCAGTTTGATCTCTTAGCTCTTTTGCCATTTTTCTAGAGCTTTTACCACTCATTAACCCACTAGTTATTATTTCCTCAAGCTTTTCTGCCAAAACATCTGTATTACGCCATATACGCTTTGAATAGTGTTTACCACTCCATTTATTCCTTAGTATCTCTTGAACTGTTTGTACAGGCATTTGAGCCACACTAAAACCTAATCCAGTACCTTTTTGTATGTCATAAAGATTAGCATAATATGCTTTTCTTATATTATCAGTATATAGCCTTGTACTTTGTGATATCTCTACATCAGCTGCTATTTTAGTATTAATATATACACTTTGTTTGAGAGCTTCAAGTCTTGATATTCTAGCCTTATAAGCTTCTGAATTAAGTTGTGCCATTAAATACTTTTTTAAATCTTCATCCTGGATACCATTTATTTTTAATTTTATTGAATCCAGTTCTTTCTTAGGTATTTTACTATTTAATAAATCTCTTGTTTCAGATAAAGTTAATCCACTATCTGTTTGAAACTTAAAAAATATCTTATTGATATCATCATTTATATCTTTAATAACCTTATCATATGCTTTATTTATTTTAATGATAGTTTCATCAGAAGATTTATGATACTCTGCCATTCTGGCATTAGCTCTTCGCTCCCAGTAAGCATTACTCTTCTTCATCTACTCCACCACCAGTAGTTTTAAAGTCATATGCTCCAAATGTTTTTTGTTGCTCTTCTATTTTCTTTTTATTC
The DNA here is from genome assembly GCF_002320975.1 of Clostridium sp. UBA1652. Taxonomy (NCBI): domain Bacteria; kingdom Bacillati; phylum Bacillota; class Clostridia; order Eubacteriales; family Clostridiaceae; genus Clostridium; species Clostridium sp. UBA1652. The sequence goes on along the minus strand of NZ_DCLI01000094.1, from coordinate 25,832 downwards.
TCATCATCAAGTTTTTTTCTTTCTTCTTCTACATCTAGTTCTTCATCAAATCTCTTTACTCTAGTTTCCCAACTTATAAACCCATCTGTTTCTTGAGCTATCTTTGCCATGAGTTCATTATCTACTGGAAGGGAACGTTTCATAGTAATGTTTATCTTGCTTGAATCTATATTCTTGGCTCTAATGTTCTCTATATTACTCATTAGTTTTAATCTTTGTCTTAAGCCTTTTTTAAAGTATCTTTCTTTGGTTTTACCTAATTGCTCAAACCCCAAAAGCTTGTACTTCATAGCCACACCTGAAGCATTTCCTACAAAGTTTTCATCAGTTAGACAAGGGACTTTACTGAATTCATGTATATCATCTTTCAGTGACTTCTTAAGTACTTCTATTTCTGTTTCATTAAGATTCTTGACTAGCCATTTTGCATCTCCACCTTCATCAAGCTCTATAATCTTTAGCTCTTTTAAGAGTTTGCCTGTCTTAATCTTTTCTTCTTCATCATCACCTAAAGAAGCCCCTATAACTGCTAAAAGAGCATCAACTACCTGCTCTTTATCATTAACTCTATCACTCTGTAAAAGGTTATATGCATCTATGAGAGTTAATACACCCTCAAAGTCTCCTTTGTATTTCTTATTATTCTGATATTCAATCAAAGGTATTCCATCAAAATAATGTTCTTCTTCACTTATCAAAGTTGGTGTTCTGCTTGATAAATCTTGAAAGAAATAATGTATTATCTTATCTTCTGTATAAACATTAACATCATAACCTTTTATGTTATCATCAATATCTCTCTTTTCATAATAAGTTACTCCAAACATACCTTTATGTTTTACTGTGCTATCTACAACTAAGAAAGAATTTAATGGACTTGATGTCGCTAGTTCTGGATATGGTATTTCATCATCATTCATATATAAAAGTTCATGTCCTAACCCAAATATAGAAATATCTAAAGCTAACTCATTGTTATGGCTATCCTCGTCAATATCTGTAAATATCTCGTTTAGCTCTTCCACTCCATCTCCACTATAGCTTATAGGAGTTCCAAATACATACCCTGTAGCCATATCTGTAATATACTCTGCATGGTTTGCTACAAGTCTGTTGTTAGGCAATGAATCACTTGATAATGTTCTATTTAATATTCTATGTTCTCCATCATAATAGCTATCTAATAGCTTATATCTGTCTAGCATATTTTTATGATTACTTAAACACTTAACTAATAGCTCTACTGGTATAGAGCCATCTTTATTTAATAAGTCTCTATCTTTTATAATTGCCATTTTTATCACCTCAATCCTAATTTAGCTTTGTTACCTATCTTAACTTTATTTTGAACCATATCATCTTCTAAGGAATATCTAAGAGCATCAATTAAATGGTTATCTTTATCTACTGGTATTGGAAGTACATTGCCATTCTTATCTTCCTTGTATTTATATTTACTTACTTCATTTTTAAAGTTCTGACATCTAGGGTGTATTATTATCTCTAACCCCTGTAAGAACTTAATTCCAAACTCAATACTTCCTGGTCCTTTTTTAGCAGCTTTAGCATTAACTCTAAGTCTTTTATAATCACTTACTGATTTAGGTTCTGCATTATCACAAGTAACTTTGCTACTTCCAGCTTTATCTTTAACCATTGGAGCAGATTCTTCATTCAATAATCCTACAGCTTCTATTTCATCACATATATAAATTTTCTTTCTTGTCTTATCATAATGGGACTTGATATATGCAAAAGGATCATCAGCAAACCCCCAGTCTATTCCATGTCTATGATTGTCAAACGTCTTTTCTATATCACTGAAATCAAGCACCTTCCAATTTTTAAATATAACAGCTCCAAGAACTCCCCAATTACCTAATGTATAAACTTCATAGTAGTATTTATCAGTTTCATTTTCTAAAGCTTCTATATCATCCTTAGTTAAGAATTTATTATCTTTGTATGTAGTCTTTAATATACTTACGTTATTCTTCTCTACATATTGTTTATTATCTTCCCATATATCAAAGTATTCAGTATATAGCCAGTGATCTTTCAATATAGGATTAAAGCTTAGAGTTAATCTCTTAGTTACTTCACTTCTTCCTCTAAGTCTTTTATCAAGTTGTTTTACAGCTTTATATTCTGTCTCGGTTGCTTCTTCAACCCATATATCAGTTATTACTCCATCTATAGGTGTTATTGATTTAATCTTTTCAACATCATCTAAACCACAAAATAAAATTTGCTTTTTGTTAAGTTTACATGTAATTATCATATCTGTTTTATTTACTTCAAAGTACTCATTTACTTTAAATGCGCTTATTGCCTTAGTTATTTCATTTAGACACGATCTTTTGATTGTACTTTGTACATTTCTTACTATTAAGTAATTTCTCTTTCCGTTAAGTACATCTAAAACAGTTCTTTGAGCTAAAGAAAAAGATTTACCTGAGGATGAACCACCAAAGTAAATCTGATATCTATTATTATTCTTAAACTGGCGTTTATAATATATGGGATTAAATACTTTTGAATCAATTTCTATATTAATCGCCATAGTCCTCACCATCTATTTTTATATTAATTTCACTTGCAATACCACCACTATGTTGAACTTCCTGTTTATCTCTCCATTTGTCAGGTCTTCTATTCTTAAGCCAGAATATTTGTGCTGTGGTATCTGGTACAACTTCTTTCTTAACTGTTTTAGTAACTACCATTTCATAACAAGGAAATCCGTGTATATCAGTAACCGGTTGTCCTTTTTCATCTTTCTTCATGATCCTCTCTTTAGTTACTTCTGTATATTCATATCCTAGAGCTCTTTTAAGAAGTGAATTCTCAACCTCAAAATCAATAACTTCTTTTCCCTTTTTTAAGGCGTTCGCAAAGTTCGTATGTTCTTTTTTATATTTATAAAAAGCTGTCTTCCCTATCCCTAAATTAGCAGCTATTTGTTCATCAGTGAGCCCATCACGTGCCCAACCTTCAATAAGTATTAGTTTATCTTTAATATCTTCCCATTTAGATTTTGCCACTAGGCTCACCTCCTTAATTATTTATTCTTAAAACAACTTAAAAAAGGACAAAATAACTTGTCCTCATTTATTTTAGTGCAATATTCACATTTAATACATTTCTCATATTGTTTCCTTTTAATATTACATTTCATTTTAATCACCTTATTTTTATATAATAAAAAGACACCCTTTCGAGTGTCTTGATGCAGTAACCACGTTTGTAAGTTCCTGCTACTGCTAATCAATATTTATATAATAAAAGACACCTAAACTTAATTAGATGCCTTATATTTAAGTAGGAGGTCATGCCACAAAATTCCATGATACAATCATAGCATGTTTGATGTGCTAATAGGTGCTAATCTTTTCATAAACGCATCATGTTTTAATCTTACAGTACTAGTTGCGTAATTCATTTTATCCCCTATATCCTTCCATGTTAGTCCTTCTATATATTTATATATTAATATCTGTCTTAAGCTGCTATCCTCTAAGGTATAAATATATTCTGTAAGCTTATCCTTCTCTTCAATCAATTCATTAAGTTTCTTGCTTAACCTTTTCTTTATTCCAGAAACTCTTTTTCTATAAGAATCTGTATCAACACCTGATATTTTAATATTGCATTGTATAAAAGGGAATTCTGTATATGATCCTGTGACTGAATCTGTAGTAAACTCAGGTTCTACTTTTTCTAATTGCCTTTTAAGTAAATCTATTTCACAAGATATTTTTCTATACTTAGATAACTCTTCTTTATTCAAGACTATCCCTCCCTTATTAAATCCTCATAATCTATAGGTCCTACATTTACGTCAATATGTCCGCACTCTTTGCAAATATAAAACTTACTTTCCGTTTCATCAGCTTCATAGACTATAATATCCTGGTCATGAGTAGTTTCTTTTCTGCAATCTTCACAAAATCTTTGCACTTCAATCCCTCCTATCCTTTCCTGCTGCTTTGCATAACCCTAATGTAAGTAAAATACATATAACTACAATAACAGCTAGTACTATTTTCATTTAACTCACCTCTAATTTATCTATTAGATCTTCTACAAAGAAACATTCTTTATATCTAACCTTATTGTTATTACCTAGCACATTACAAAGAAACTGCCTATCGTTAATAACTTCTACCACCTGTACTCTAGTTTTAATTTTCTTCTCACCTTTTAGAGTTACTACTGTTGCCTTTTTACCTATATATTTTTCTAAATCATCTAGATTCAAACCTATTTTCATATTTTCACATCCTTATAAAAAATCCCACAGAGCTATTTAATTACTTGATTTTTTGAGTTTTAATTATCATGTTGCACTTTGTAACACTTCTAGCAATCCTTCTTCTAGTCCTTCTAAATCTCCCTGTGCATATATCACATTTCTTTTGCAACTTGCACAAGTTTTTATTAATTCTTCTGTGCCATAATCTATATATCCATAACAGTAATATACAGGCTTTCCGTTATCATCATGATATTCGATACTTGGTTTTCCTTTTCTCTTAACCTCACCGTTTTTAACTGCTTGACAACTCATTTCTTAATTTCCTTCCCTTCACAATATTATGGTTAATTCTTTTATAAAAAAAATCCCACAGAGCTACAAGATTAAGTGTAACAAAGGTTTTCTACACCTTCCTTTTATTTAATATTTTTTATTTGCCCTGTGGGTAAGAGGCTTATTTAACTTTACTTCTTCTATTTTTACTCCTAATCTTCTTTAGTTCATAAAAATCTATAAATCCATATTCATCACCATATTTTAGATTTCTAGCAACTATGCTCAACTTTAAATCTATATAAAAGTAATTGAATAATTTTATTCGTAATTCTCCTTGTTGTGTAGTCATTCCTTTAACATCTACATATTCCACGCTATCGTCATTATGATATATAGTAAAATCAGGAGTATATGTTATCGCTCTATTTGTTTTGCCATCCTTTTTAAAACTTGGTACTAATGTAAATTTAGGTTGTAATTCAAAGTTTAATATTTCTCCTCTATACTTTCTTATCTTTAGTGCTTCATAATACTTTGCTTCATCTTTAGAATCAAATGTAATCCCATCTACTACAGTTTTATGACTTAAATACTTATTCATGGATCCACCTTCTTTTTTTTACATGGAGGGTTTTACCCCTCCACTTTCTTATGCAATTATTTCAATGTTCTCATTTTCTTTTAAAGCTTCTTTCAAGTACTCTTTAATACCTAATATTGCTTTATTTCTCCACGCTCCACCATCAGCTTCAAAAAGCGCAGCACTTGGACCTTCTTTCATTCTAAAAATGAATTTACTTTCAGGTTGCTCTATCTCAGGGAATGTTCTGAATGGTGCCAATGTTACAGGGTTTGGCACTTCTGCTTGTCCTAAACTTGCAACACCAGTTTTAATTGTTACAGCTTGGCTTACACCATTGTCTCCTATGCTCTTAACTGCATCATCTTGAACTAATCCAGTGTATTTAAGTAACACTTTCTTATCATGTGCATCTACAAAGGAACTCTGCAGCATAATATTAAATCTTTCTGTATCTAAGAATCTCTCATATACAACATTGTTAGGAAGTATAGCTTCTGCTGATACATACTTTTCTCTATCTTTATCCACATTTAGAGGACTATATAAAGCAACTTCACTTGGCGACTTAACTTGAATTAATAGCTTTCCTTCTAACTCGTCTACATTTGTTTTAATATAATCTACTAAACCTGTAAGAGTAGATACTGTTAATTTTGATGCTGTAGGTTCTGTAATTCTTGTTAAACTAACCTTTGAAAATGTCCCTTGATCCAATTCAATTATTGGTTCCTTCTTTTCTCCTAATCCTACTAAATACTCTAAAGCTTCTCTGTTTTCCATTTTAAATTCCACCTTTTAATTAATGTGCAAGGTTTAAGCCCCTTGCCATGGCTATATTAATTTTTTTAATTATTTAACTAACTTAATACCCTCCAAGTTTATTGGCTCTCTTTCTTCTGCTGTGGTTAAAACTTCTCCTGTTTCTTCATCAACCCTCATAACAGATTGTCCAGGTATTTGCTTTTTAAATTCACTTGCCATAATTCCTCCCTTACCATCTGTACCCATAACTATTGTTGTACTTAATGGTTTTGCAGGCTCTAACTTAGGTTTTGCAATAATGTCTACTGCTGTTAGCTCTCTATCTTCTCTAGCTGAAAATGTAAGTTCAATAGTTAGCTTTCTTTTCTTCTTCCAGTCTGTATTAGGATCTGTTATGTTTGCTAAAACCTCCTTTAATCCTATATTTACTTTTTCCGCAAATGCTCCATCTGCAAATTGTTCTAGGTTTATCATGTTTTCCATTTTCATCCTTCCTTTCTTTTTAATTTATTATTAATTGATTATCAAATGATAATGCAATGGTATGAATATACTTAAAATTTAGGTTATTCCCTAGTTTCTCATTAGTTTTCCTTGCTGTTCTTATTAACATAATTTAATAATTGTAAATTTCAATGTACGTAAAAGTTACTTTTATGTTCTAATTATTGCTTTTACTGTAATTATTTTGTATATTTGAGATGATATATTTCATACGAGAACCAAAATTCCTCTTTAAAGACAGAATATATATTTCTGTCTTTATTTTTTTGTATTGCGAACTAACTTAACTCTTTATTTTCTTCATAAACAGATTCTATTTCAGTTTTAAGTAAATTTTTGAATACATAAAACAGTACATCTGTTACAATGCTATTCCCAGCTTGTTTATATAATTGCGAGTTTGAAACTCCTGCATCAACTGCCTTTTGAAAGTCCTCATCTCCAAAACCCATTAGTCGCCAGCATTCTTTTGGTGTCAACTTTCGAATTCTATATTGTGAACCATCTGTCATAACCATAGGCTGTCTTCCTCCGCCTTGCATAGTCATTAGTGTGGGGCATATAGCTTCTTTATCCCATACATTCCCTGCATATCCCGTTCCGAACTGCTCCCCATAAATATTCCCTATTCTTGTTGGTGAATTTTTTTTAACTTGCAGTATTCCATGTTTATCTTGACTAGTTATTGTAAACATAGGATCTCCATCCTCTTTAAACCTTCTACCATTTTGTCTTTTTTCTACTCTATCTGGTGTTATGCAAGGTATTACCATCTTTATACCTTCCCCTTTATTGGTTGTTAATGTAGGAGACATATTTCCAGCATAAACATTTCCATTCATTCCTTTCCCAGACGGATGCGTATTACCTATACGAACCATATCCCATTGATGCTTGTCTAAACTTCCTCTCCCACCAGTTCTAATGGTATTGCTAACGTCTTTATCTTTTAGTTGCATTATTAAATTCTCTGTTTTTTCTTGAGATATATAATATTTTTCGTCAACTTCATCTTCCAAGTAATCATTAAGCCTTAATCCATTATCAAAACCTATTGGAAAATTAAAAGTTCCAGAATCTATATCTTTTCTTATGCTTATAATAAAAACTCTTTCTCTGTTTTGAGGTATTCCATAATCTTTAGCGTTTAATACCTTCCAATAGCTGTTATAACCTGCTTCATCTAAATCTTTTAATATCTGTTCAAACTCAGCCTTAAACTTCTTCCCTGTAAGATTTTTAACATTCTCTATAACTGAGTATTTAGGCTTTGTTTCTTTTAGTATTCTTAAACCTTCATGGTAAAGGCCGCTTCTAGTCTCGCCCTCTATAATACCTTTTTGCTTTCCTGCTACGCTTATATCTGTACAAGGGAATCCCCAAACAAGCAAATCCGCATATGGTAAATTTCTGCCCCATACCTTTGTGATATCTCCTAAGTTCTTTTCTTCTGATAATCCATGAACTGCACAGTAGCTTTTCACTGCATATTTATCTATTTCACAAAAATCTACTAACTCGTATGCTATTTTCAAATTTCTTAGCGCTATCTCAGGCGCTCCTATTCCACTAAACAACGTTCTAACCTTTAACATTTATACATTCCCTCCACGTCTGGAGGTACCGCGGTACATTTTATCTAGAATTACTCCGATTTAATATACTTATCTACGCATTCCTGAATCTAATCTATTACTAGCCAGTTTAAATATCCCTTTATCTTTCCCACCTACACTCTCTTAAACTTACTACTATCACTATTAGCAGCTGTAAAAATAACTCTGCTTGATACATGAATATAATCCATAACCTTCATCTTTGCTCTTAAAAACTCTTTCTTCTCAGTTTTATTTAATCCTTGAAGTTCTATCTTATCTGCATATAACCTTAACTCGCTTAATCTGTCATACATTATCAAAGCTATCTTGCTTAGTCTAAAGGCTCCTGCACAATCCTCTGAGGTTAAGTTGTTATATTGTTCCACTATCTCCTTGCATAGCTTTATATCCTGTGTTATGTCCATCTATGCACTTCCCTTAATAATCTAAGTCTTGAGCTATTACTAATGTTGGCGTTCCATTTTCATATACCTTATAGTCAAGTTCATATCCAAAACAGTTATAAACTTCTTCATCTATCTCTATAGCAACTTCATCTTCATCATTAAATTTCTCAATTAGTTTTTTCAAATCTTTTATCTTCATTTCTTTATGCACTTCCCTTTATTTCAATTTTCTTCTTACATAAAAGTTCCATACCATCTTTGTATCTGCTCTCTAATATAGATTTAGTAAAATCACTTGGAGCTACTATAAGAACTTCTTTAACTGTATCTTTAACCTCACATGGTTCTAACCAAGTTCGATATGATGTTTCTCCATACTGTTTTAAAAACGCTTCTTCAAATTGAGTTAGATTAGATAGAGGTTCAAGAATTGGAGGTTCTTCTTCTATCTTTTTATCATTATTATCATTGTTATTATTATTATCATTTTTGTTAGGTGTTAGGTCTTTGTTAGGTCTTTGTTGGTCGTTTGTTAGGTCTTTGTTAGGTCTTTGTTGGCTCTTTGTTAGGTCTTTGTTAGTATCTTTGTTAGTTTGCTTTTGTTCAACTTGGTAAACCTCCCAATTCACAACACTTAAAAGCCTTCCTGTCTTTGTTGATTCATTTGTTAAAAATCCGAGTTTTTCAAAACGCTTTAAAGCAGTTCTAACATTCTGTGTGGTTACACCTTTACCACAATTCAAAACTATATTTTCTAAACTTGTTACTGTTTGACCAGGTTTTACACTGAATTTTTGACCTTGCCACTCCCATTCTGCTTCTTTATGGTTAACCATTAATAGAATTGTAATTAAGATTGTTTTTTGTTCGGGAGTGGATTGTTTCCATATTGGTTTATCTAATAAAGATCTATACAATCCTATAAAGCCTTCCATTCTATAATCCCTCCAATTCTATCTCCAATCCTTTGTTTGCAATATATACTGGTTTCCCTGTAAGTCTTTCTATGTCGCTTTTAAACGTCTTAGCATTGCTATTACTACTAGATAAATGTATTAACATTAAATTTCTAACTTTGCTTAAGTCATTAGCTTTTAAAAACTCTTTTACATTCTCCAAACTAAAGTGAGATTTAATTAATCTATCTCTTAGTACTGGATGAATAACTTCATTCTCTAGGTTTTCTCTTAGAATATCCTCACTATAGTTACACTCAATCATAATGTGATTTACACCTTTAAACTTGTATTTGCAGTAGTAGCTATCTGTTATAAACAAAAGCTTTCCTATGTCCTTATGCTGTATTAAAAATCCTAGTGGTTCTGCTGCATCATGTTCAGCTTCAAAAGGTAGTATTGCAAAATTACCAATCTTAATTTGTTTTTCTGATTTTATGAAATTTAATCTGAAATAAGTTTTTATATACTTCGATTCATTTGCTATTACTCTCATAGTTCCTTCACTTGCATAAACATCTATTCCATTCTCCAGTAGTTCTCTTATAGCCTTAGAATGGTCTTTATGCTCATGAGAGACTAAACACCCAACTACATTCTGTAACTTGAAATCCAAGCCTTTTAGAATAGTTTTATATGGTAGTCCACACTCTATAATTAATGCTTCATTTTCATTTTGGAGTAAGTAGCAGTTACCACTACTACCACTCCCTAATACAGCTAGTTTCATGTTAGAATCCTGGACCTTGTAATTTGACTTGTTGAGGTTGTTCCTTTTCTTTATCTGCAGGTGTAGGATCTACATCTATTACATTGGCTTCTTCCTGAATATCAATTTCTTTCTTATTTGCATTTTCCTTAATTTCTTCTTTTACAACTTCGTCAGTATCTTCGATTATATCTTTACTGTCATATCGCCCTGAGTAGTCTCTATTAAAAGCTTCTGCAAATACATCACTATCATCAGAGGTATTTACGTATTTTTTACAAGCTCTATTTATAACAGTTTTCAAAGCCATTTGATCAGTGAAGTTTTTATGCGCTCCGCTATTCCCTTTCATAGGGCCTTGATTCCATGCAGCTTTTATTTGATCTATAGTCATTATTTCTAAATGATTGTTTCCATCTTCTAACACGATATAGACATAAGCAGCCTTTATTTTAGAGATGTTTATATTCTCTATTTTTTGCTCATGCTTCAAAATCTTTTTAGTTCCATTAGAAGGATCTATTGTATATTCAAATACATCATTCTCATACACTATATTTCCGTTGATATCTTTTACCCCTTTCAATCTCTTAACAGCAACTTGTGATCCGAAATAACTTCTATCAAGGCAAAGCTCTGTTCCTCTAACAATGAAATAGCATTGCTTTTTAGCAGGAGATAATCCTTGCAGAACCATATCATATAAAGATTGAACTATTGAATTTTTAGAACAAACTTCTAAAGCTGGTTTATAATTTTTATCTTGCACTCCTTGTAATAAAAGCCATGCACTGTTGATTGCATTCTGCGGAGAGTAATTCTTAGGAATTGTTATTTCTTGTTGTTTTTGTAAGGATGTAATTTTAGACATTACCGCATTTAGAGCTTCTTCCTTAACTAGCCCCATTGCGCTATTAGCTTGAGCTTGTAGTGCTTGTTGTTTATTTGCATTTTCCATTATATTTCCTCCTTATATTCTTCTATTTCATCTTTGTCATATTTAAAAGACTTACCGTCTTTCATGGATTCGTAAAATAAGTTTGCTACTGCATTTGCACAATCCTCACATAAAGTAATTTTGTTGTATTCTTTGCCTTTATCATCAGAAAAACTGTATTCTACTACAAAAGGCATTTCTCTATTGCAATTATCACAACTATGCTTTTCTACCTTCTCAGGAATGTGCTTTATTTTTATCATGCAACCTCACTTTCTAAATTTTCTATTTTTAATGACTTATCTGTACTCACTATCAAGTTAATTATTTGAGATTCTATATCTATAAGTTGGTTTACAGATTCCCTATTATCTATAAAAATAGGAGCTTCAACATTGTAGTATTCAGATAAAGCATTTATTATATCTAGCCCTGCATTGTATTGACTTGCAGTATTTGCATTGCTGAAAGGTACTCCATTAACTAAAGCTTCGCAGCACTCATTAATCCCACCATTTACTTGAGTTTCAAATAGTTTAAATGTCACATATCTAAACTTTTCGTTTATACTATTTTCAAGCAAATTAACTTTGGCTTTTATGAACTCTTCACAAAGATATTCTGTCTTTTCTAAATCTGCGATTTGTTGAGCTAATGATTTCTCTTGATCCAGTAATTCAGATTTTCTTGCATGGATGATTTCATTTTGCTCTTTAGCTGCTAATTGTTTATTTACTTGTTCTAAATCTGCTTGAAGTTGATATTTTTTATTCTTAAGTTCTTGATTATTGTTAGTTTCCCTAGGTTGTTGTAGCTTACTTTCTAATGTGCTTATTTGAGAAAGTATTTCTTGATATTCTTTATTAGAATCTAGGTTTAAAGAAGGTTTAAAGCTCTTAATATCAGCTTCTAACTCTAATTGTTTACTTTCCAGTTCTACTATTTTTTCATTCAATGGAATTAACTCTTCGGTTAAAGCGTTTATTAAAGATTCTAATTCACTTACTTTTTTCTTTTTTTCAGTACCTTTTTCGCTTATAGATTTTAATGCTCTAGCTTTTGTTAAATTGAAATTCTCTAACATTTCATGCTTAGTGGTTTCAATGTCATGCTCTTCTAAAGGTCTGTTACAAGTAGGACAATTGAATTTACTTTCATCAAATATCAATTGTTCATTGTTCTTTTCAGTCCACTGATTTCTTAGATGATCCATTTCAGTTTTTAGGTTAATTATTTGATCAGAATAATTATCTCTTCTATTCTCTAAAACTCTTATTTGGTTATAGTTAATATCTTGAATTTGTGACTTAACTTTGTATAAATTATTTGTCATTTCTCTTAAAGGTAGTTCAGATTCACTTTTAGCTTTATACTCAATATCCTTTAACTTAGATTTAAGTTTATAAAGCCTATCCTGTTCTTTTAGCAAACCTTCATTTGCTTTACTACTATCCATTAACTTTTCATCAATACTATTTATTGCACTCTGGATATTTCTCTTTTGAAATTCTAGAGATTCAAAGTCATATTCTTTAATAGAGTTATTTAGTTCATCAACTCTATAGGGAATAGATTTTTTATCTTCAATAAGCTTTTTCTTTTTAGCTGCAGTACTCTTTTTTACATCATCAACATTCTGATTTATTAATAATTTGCTTAATCCTTCTAAACTTCCATGTGAGGATATTATTCTTTCATTGGTTATATCACCTACAATTTTGAGAATAATTCCACGCCTATCTTGCCATTTCATATTAGTACTAAAATACAAAGGATTAGTTATTAACTTAAAGATGTTTTCCTCTATAATTTCATTTATCCTTTTCTTGTATTCCCCTTCTTTAACAGGAACTTCATTGATATAATAAGAGTTATTTCCACCTTTAAGTTCTGCTTCAACCTCACCACGTTTTTTCACCCAATTTTGTGTTAAAACTTTCTTTAGAATAAATTCGGTCGAATCTATAAGAAGAGTTGCTTCAACCTCTGTTTCTATCATTTTTTCAACCTTATTCTCACTGTCTAAAGGCTGTATATCAAATTTAGCTCTATCTTGACTATCCTTATTAAATAAAAGCCATGTGAAGCTATCAAAAATAGTAGTCTTTCCAGTTGCATTTTCTCCAAAGATATTAGTAACCTTTGAGAAGTTTATACTTAAGGCTGTTATTCCTTTAAAGTTCTTTAATTTAAGACTCTTTAAAACTATAATCATCTATATTTCCTCCTTGAAAACCTTATTAAAGTCTATATTCTTAACTAGTTGAGCAGTTAATTGCTTCATCATTTCTTCTTTAACCTTTTTGGAAGTATATAGTTCTATATCTCCCTTGATATCTTTAATAAAACTTGCCACCTTTTCATCTGCATATTTTTCAGCCATTTTTCCAGTTAACCATTGCAATCTAGTTCCATATCTGTCATATGAGCTGTTTGTATAATTACCATTTTTATCAACTTGTTGATTTAAAGCTTTTTCAAACTGCTTTCCTAACATTTCCTCCATTGATATCATTTCAACTTTGCTTCCATACTCGCTTGATTTATAAGGTATTGTCTTTTCTACTGACATAGTTTGAATGAATTTATTAATCCACAACCCTATTCTTTGTTCAGCAATATCTACTGCAGTATCTCTAATATCTGACATAACAGTTTTTTCAATTTTTGCTATGATTTCATCTTTCATACTTTCTTTTATTTGTTCATCTAAAGCTCCATCCTCATCTAACCAATCTATCTCTACATCAATTTTAAATTTAGCCATTTTTATTCCTCCAATTTATCTCTTATTAGCTCTGGATCTATCTCTATATCTTCTCCAGTAGCTTGTTTATAAACTTGTCCATCTTGAATGTTATATTTGAAACTTTTCTCTATATCTGTTATATTGTTATTGAATGTTTTGTTAATTTTATTTTTAGGAGTTGTTGGCGCAACTCTTTTTTCTTTTGATGGTTTACTATAACGCAAGTTGTTCACCATCCTTTAAAAGCCTTCTATGCCTTATTTGTGAACTATTCTTTTTCATTAGTCCTTTCTTACGTAGTGAGTAAGCTTTAGTTCTAAGCGTCCTCTCATCCCTTCCTAAAGCTAACGACATTTCCTCATATCCAACTACATCAAGCCAATTTATAAAATATTCTAAATCTTCAGTAGTCCATGAGGTTCCTTGATTAAAATGTAATTCTGGATTATATTTCATGTTTCCACGACTATCATATTCAATCATTAACACTCCTCCTTATTGATTGATACTTCAGCGACCTTTTTTAATCCGAAAATTTCTTTTGCTTTTTCTAAAGCATCTTCTTTTTCCATACCTTCTAACTTTAATCTTGCTGCTTCTTTAGCAACCTCTAAATATAGCCTTAGAATATTACCCATAACTCCCTCCTAACCTTGTGGAAATTATAAAAAATCCTTAATCCTTTAAAACTTGGTTTAATACTGTATTTTTGACATTGCATTATATACTCATTTAGAATTTGTACTGGCATTGTCTCAACTCCTACCTTATAGTTACTTGATAAAAGAAATAGAATATTAGCAATATAGCTGTAAACCCTATAAAGAAATCGAAATTAGTTGCTTTATATTTCTTCATAACTTCCTCCTAATACCTTACTGGATGTAGTTCCTTCTCGGTTATCTTGTTATAAGGTGTAAAACTCTCGTGATCTCTTTTGGTGTATAGATAATTGCTAGGATTCAAATTCAAATCTTTAAGAGCTTTCTTCATGGATCTAGTTAGCTTCTTAGCGTGCTTCAATTATCTTTCCTCCCCTCATAGCCTGTACCACTAGAACATCTACTTGTTGACTTACTTCTAATGTTCTAGGATCCAGTAGCCCATATTTACTTACATAAGCATTTAGTTTTTCTTTTAATTCTTTCATGTAACCAGCTCCTTTCTTAAGCCACCCCATGTTTAACAGCTAATCTTCCAACTATGTTTATATATCCATTAATAAGTTTCTTATCTTCTGCAATAACATCTAAGTAATTAACTTTCTCTATTTTAGATTTACTGCAACCTTCCAGAGCCATGTTCTTTCGCTTATTAAGTAATCTTCTTTTTATATCTACTCCATAGGTGTTGTTTAATAAATTGTAAGCTTCATCTCTAATTGGTTTTATATGTTCAAAACCTCCTAACTTGGTAGCTATTTTATTAATTAGATTAGCTGTATCTTTTCTCCATTGGTTAGGTTCTAATGTTACAGCTTCTCTTATAGCTTGTACTTCTTGTTTAGTTTCTTCTGCGCTATCAATTGCTTTTGTAGCATTGTAATTAGCTTCTGTAACCTGTTGTTTTAAATTCTTAATGCTTTGAGCTTGCATTATTATTAAATCTTCTATTGTTTTGGGTTCACTTTCCTTAACTCTGAAATAAGTTTCTTCTAACTGTTCGTACACTTCCCATGCTTCATCTGTATCAAG
This sequence comes from Clostridium sp. UBA1652, assembly GCF_002320975.1. Lineage (NCBI taxonomy): Bacteria > Bacillati > Bacillota > Clostridia > Eubacteriales > Clostridiaceae > Clostridium > Clostridium sp. UBA1652. The sequence goes on along the minus strand of NZ_DCLI01000094.1, from coordinate 10,399 downwards.
AATTTTTGCGTGCCTTGCTGCTCCTTTTTCTGTCCATAAAATCAGTGAGCTTGCATATTTTAGAGGTGACCCAATATCATTGGGTAAGCTATTTTTAAAATCTTTTAGCGCTTGTCCTTCTAATTTGAAATAATGCTTATCCTCTATAAATCTTGTATGATTGTTAGCGAAATTCATTTGAACATTTTTTTCTTCTGTACCAAACTCTTCTGCCAAAACTTTAGTTGTTATTATACGTTGTTTTTTAAATTCTAATGGTTTTAACTTATTCACTTTGAATCCTCCTTTACTTATTTGAAATTATGTTGAGTTTTAGATTAAATTTCTCTATGCTCCACGCTTACCTTTGCAATCCACTCCTGGAGCATTTGTTTATTTATAAGCCATTTGTTTCCATTCTTAAAACATGGAAAATCCTTGGTGTGTACTAATTGTCTAATCTTATCCGCTGATATTCCTGCGTATATTGCAGCTTCCTCTATGGTAAGAGTTATTTTTACATTTATAAGTTCTAATTCATTTGTAGTTATTGTTTTTACTTTTGGCATTTTTCTTCTCCTTTCAAGATTACATTTTTAAAGCCTTAAATATATCGTCAGTAGAACATTGATACACTTTGCTCATTCTACGAATTAAATCTCTTGATGGCTTCAAATGTCCCTGTTCAACCTTGTAAACCGTACTTCTGCTAACCCCTAATTTCTCAACAGCCTCCTCTAATTCAATTCCTGCATTTAATCTTTTAAGTCTTATAGGCGTTATCTTCATAATTATCACTTCCTTTCTAACTTCAATCACCTTATGTAAACATAATATCAGTTTTTCTGATATTTATAAAACTTTATTATATCAGAAAAACTGATATAATTTCAATTTAAATCACTCATACTCATATTTTCTTTTGTTTTCTTAATTTTTCTATTGATTTTATCATTTATTATGATAAAATGATTACTAAGAGGTGATAGTCTTGTTAGGTGATAGAATAAAGCAATTAAGAAAACAGCAAAAAATTACTCAAGTTCAATTAGCGGAAGCTGTTGGATTAAAGCAATCTTCTATAGGGATGATCGAAAGTAACAAAAATGGAGCTAGCTCTGAAAAGCTAAAAGAAATAGCAGAGTTTTTAGGCGTAACCGTTGATTATCTTTTGTCTGATGAAGAAAAAAATACAGAAAATAATAACTTAGAATATAAATTAAACAAAAAAGATAAAAAAGATATAAGTAAAGCTCTTAGTGAAACATTAGAACAACTTCAAGAAAATCAAGAAGGTTTAATGTTTGATGGAGAGCCTATTGATGAGGAAACTAAAGAACTGCTTAAAATAAGCTTAGAAAATTCTATGAGATTAGCTAAGCAAATAGCTAAGAATAAATTTACTCCAAAAAAATATAGAAAATAAATAGGGAGAATTTATGAGGGATAATATAGATAATGAAATAGATATGTTGGTCAAAAAATATCAAACCAATAATCCTTTTGATATAGCTAAAGGAGAAAATATAATTATTTTTAAAGAGCCACTAGGTTCAATAAATGGGTATTACAATAAATTTGTTAGGCAAAAAATGATACATGTAAATGAGGACTTAACATATTCTAAGCAATTGTTTACATGTGGTCATGAATTAGGACATGCTATATTCCACTCTAACGCTAATACGCCTTTTTTAATTAATAATACCTTTTATTCAGTAGATAAATTAGAGAGACAAGCTAATTACTTTGCAGCAAGGCTATTGATACCTGCGGATATACTAGACATATATTATGGTTATACTCTTGAGCAAATAGCTAGCGCTGAAAGTATCCCCCTTCCTCTCTTAAAACTTAGATTTAATATAGAATAACTTAAAAATGCTTAAAGCATTATATATTTTTTATTTTTAATGAGAACATACGTTTGAAAGGAGGTGATTTTCTTGAGCCAAAATGTTATAAACTTAGCTGAATTTCAAGGATTAACTAAAAATGAGATATCATTAGTTAAGCTTTATTGGAAGCTATATGAAAAAAAGAGAATTGAATTTACTTGTCTAGATCCAGAGCCTTTGACCAATAAAGGTTTAGCTATAATAATGAAGATGTTTATAAAAGATCATCCAGAATATGATGAAAGGAGATAGTTATGGCTGTTAAAACAAATTGCACTATCAACGGCAAAAATTACTACAGAGCAAGTCTAGTAATTGGTTATGATAGTAAGGGAAAGAAAATAGTTAAACAATTCTATGGCAACAACAAAACAGAAGCTGAAAAGAAAAGGGATGCATATAGACATGATATAAAAAACGGTATAGATGTAACTTCAAAAGCTATTCAATATACCTTGAATGAAGCTTTTGGTCAATGGTTATTCAATGTTATCATGCCTAGTGGTATAAAAACTAGCACCTTTGAGACATATGAAACACTATACAGATTATATATTAAAGATTCTAAAGATATAGGTATTAAAAAAGTTGTAGATATAAAAGCTATAGCTATACAAACTTATTTAAATAAGTTATATCATTCTGGAAAAAAATACACTTTATTATCGAAACTTACAAAGCTACTGAAAAGATTTTTTAATTATGAAATAGAGAATGACATAATAATTAAAAATCCCTGCATGAGCATTAAGGTTCCTGGACAAATAAATTATTTGAAAGAAAAAAATTCGAATGAGTTAGTTGTATTTTCTTCTGATGAGAGAAATATGATTTTAGGATACTTATATAAAACGAATAATAGAATAGCAGGCATCGCTTATTTAGCTTTCTCTTTAGGAATGAGGCAAGGTGAAATATTAGCCTTATCTTGGGATGATGTGGATACTGAAAGAAGAATTATAAATATTAAGCGCTCTTTGCGATATACTAGAGATTTTGATAAGGATGGTAATAAAATTGGTGGTAGCATGAAGCTTACTATACCTAAAACAATGACCTCTGTAAGAGAAATTGAATATACTGAAAGTTTCGATTCTATGTGGAAAAGAGCAAAAACTCAAAATGATTTAGATATATTAAAAGCTGGAAATAGTTATAATAATGAACATAATTTAATCTTTACCACTGCTCTTGGAGGACCAATTCTTAAAAAGTATGTATTAAGAGAATGGAGTGATGCTTTAAAAACTCTAGAATTGCCTTATAGGCCTTTTCATACTACTAGACATACATTTGTAACCCAAATGGCGATTGATGGCGTTCCTGAATCAATTACGCAGGCTATAGTTGGTCATAAAAAAGGTTCTGAGATTACTCACAAAATATACACTCACATAAATAGGGAAAGTACTAAAAAAGCGTTAGAAAACTTTAGAATTAATGTACCTACTATATAGCTTATGTTTGTTAAGTGTTCACTAGGTAGTTAATTGGTAGTTAATTTCAATTTTAGACAATAAAAAAACAGTCCTTCAAGACTGTTATACCGCATGATATATTGTATTGAGACTAGCTGACCTGGTCTTTGACCCCACACTCGCCTGCTGGATTTTTCGCTACCCGGACTTAACCTCTCACTACTGGAACTCTCAGATTTTCTCTGGCAGGACTTACTTCTATACCGCACCATGCTCATTAAAACTTTGCCTAACTTACGTGGATCGTTTTGCCTGCGACTAGCATCGACTTTCAACCACAAACCTAGCCTCATACTCTTTTTATTATATACGACTTTGTCCAACTGTCAATATATTAACTTCTTTTGCGCCCATTTTTTTTAATTCATATGCGCATGCTAAAACTGTAGCTCCTGTTGTTACTACATCATCTATTAATATTATTACTTTATTATTAACAGTATCTTTTTCTATAATCTTAAATGCATTTTCTACATTACTTTTACGTTCTGATTTTGAGAGCTTTTTTTGTTCTTTAATATTATTTTCTTTATATAAAAGGGGCTTCATAGGTATAGAATAAAATTCTGCAACCTTTTTAGCTAAATAGTAACATTGATTAAACCCTCTCTTCTTTTCTTTACTTCTACTTAAAGGGACGTATGTTATTAAGTCTCCTGTTATGTTCCAAAACTTAACTCCATCTATAATTATATCTTTAAGTACTTCACCCGCTAAAAAATTTTTATGAACTTTAAAATCCACTATAAGCTTCTTTAACTCTTTTGTGTAGTGCATACAAGAATGTATTGTAAATTTTTCTCCCTTATATTCATCTAGCATAGTTTTTTCAACTCTTATTAATAAATCTTTGCATTTCTCACAAATATAATCTTCTTCATATTCTTCATCGCATATTAAGCATACCTCTTTATTTGGGTATACTATTGATAAAAAACATTCAAAAAGATACTTTAAACTTTTAACAAGCCTCTTTCCCATACTAATTTATTAAAATATCTAGTTATATCCTTAGCCTTTTCCATATCGTCGCTAACTTCTCTAGAAATAAGGATTACTTCACCTAAATACTTCTCTCTCGCACCTACCTTTCCACATAGATATACTATCTTCTTATAATCAAATCTACTATTTTCAGCATTTATAACTATAATATCAATATCGTTTATATTATTTAAATTCTCTCCAATATACTCCGTTATTATCATAATGGGTTGATTTTTCATAGAAAGCATTTTCTCTATTTTCTTAATTTCATCACGCTCTTTAAACCTAATAATTTTAACATCCGATAACACTTTAATCTTTTTAGTATATAAATCATATAGTTTATCTCCACATTCCTCTGTAGGAACATGTAATACTATCTTTCTTTTGCTTTCTTTAAACCACTTTAAATATTCATATAATATATACGGCATATCTTCTTCAAGATTTATTCTTGTTGTAATTGCTCGTGGTTCTATTATTGGTCCAAGCTTATTAATACTACTTATCTCCATACTCTCCATATTTCTATATATATCTTCGATAGAGTAAACTATTATCTTGTGAGCAAACTTATATAAATTATCAACCTTCTCTTTTATCTGAAGTTTAGAATAATTTGAAAAAGAAGTTATATCATCATAAATTATTAACTCTACATCATCTTTTAATACACTTAATTTAGCTGAATTAATAAAATACAATACTCCTGGCTCTAAAGTAGTATTATAGTTTTTTAAATAGGAATATTTTATATTTCGTTGATACCCTTTAATATATTTAATCAGTTCCTTATTCTCTTCATAATCGTTAGTAACATATACTACATTCTTATTAGACTGCAGTAATTCACTTATTAATTTTCCAAATACTATAGAGCTATTATACGGAACAGATAAAACATTTAAAATTTTCCCCATTTCTCTGTTATACCATAACTTTAATTTATTTTCTGCATACCTTAATTCATTTATATTCTCCATAATTATCAACCCTCACTAATTAAACGCATCACTTGAAATTATATCCTTAATTCTGAATTTTAATGACGAATATCTTTCTGTAGATCGTGTATTTTCTATCATAAATTTTAATGCTTTAATAGAACCTACTACCACCACTAACTGCTTTGCTCTGGTAATACCCGTATACAATAAATTTCTGTTCATAAGCATGGGTGATCCCATGTATGCTGGAGTAATTATAACAGGGAATTCACTTCCCTGACTTTTATGTATTGTAATAGCATAAGCTAAATCCAATTCATCTAGATAAATAAAATCATAAATTACTTTTCTTTCCTCATCGAAAATAATAGTAAAAAACTTCTCTTCTTCATTTATAGACTCTATAAATCCCATGTCTCCATTAAATACTCCTACACCTTCTGGTTCTCCATATCCAGCTATCCTTTTCCATTTTAGAGTATAGTTATTTTTAGTTTGCATAACTTTATCCCCTACTCTAAATATATTGTCTCTTATTTTCTTTTCTCTTTTGTTGTCACTAGGTGGATTTAAAATTTCTTGCAGTCTATAATTTAAATTAGTTACTCCTAAATTCCCTTTTTTCATAGGTGTTAGTATTTGAAGATGTTTCATCTTATCCCAACTAGTATTAAACTTTGGAAGCCTGTTATTAATTAAGTCTATAAGTGTTGTCATTATATAATCTAGGTTATCCTCTTTTATGAAAAAAAAGTCCTTATCTCGTTCATTTAAAATGGGCATATTTCCTTCATTTATCTTATGGGCATTTACAACTATAAGGCTTTCTTTTCCTTGTCTAAATATTTCTTTTAATCTTATTACTTCCGTAAAACCACTTTCTATTAAATCTTTTAATACATTTCCAGGTCCTACTGATGGGAGCTGGTCTACATCTCCAACTAATATTACTCTAGTTCCTACTCTAATAGCTTTTAGTAAGGAGTTCATAAGCATAACATCTATCATAGAAGCCTCATCTATTATTACTACATCAGCCTCTAATGGACTTCCTTCATCTTTTCCGAATATACTTTTTTCCTCACTATCAGTAACTCCCATTTCTAATAATCTATGAATAGTTTTTGCTTCTTTTCCTGTAGATTCACTCATCCTCTTAGCTGCTCTTCCTGTAGGTGCTGCTAAAATAACTCTATTTCCTGATTTCTCAAATATATTTATTATACATTTAATGATTGTTGTTTTTCCTGTTCCTGGTCCTCCAGTAATTATTTCTATTCCATTATTAAAAGCTCCTAAGATGGCTTTTTTTTGTGATGTTGCAAACTTTATATCATTTTTATTTTCAAACATAGATATTTCATACTCTATATCAGTATTAAATTTTTGAAAATTTGCTACTGATAAAGTTAATATTCTCTTTGTTATTCCTATTTCACAATAATAATAAGGTAGTGTAAAAACACCATTATCCTCATTAACCTTCTCCAAAATTAATTTTTGTTCTCTACATGCATTATATAAATTTTCTTCTATAACTTGTTTCGATACAGTTAAAACCTCAATTCCCTCTTTTATAAGAATCTCAACTGGCATATATGTATTTCCATTTGCACAAAATTGATTTATTACATATTTTATTCCACTTTCAATCCTGTAAGGGGAATCTTTTTCTATACCTATACTTCTAGCAATTTTATCTGCAGTTTTAAATCCTATTCCTGTAATTTCCTCACATAAAATATATGGATTTTCTTTTACAATATTTATTGAATCTGTTCCAAATCTTTTAAATATTTTTATACATTGGTTAGTTGTTACTCCATGAGTTTGAAAAAATATTATTATGTTTTTTAGCTCTTTTTGTTCCTCATAGGATTCCTTTATAAGTAAAAACTTTTTTTCTCCAATGCCTTCAATTTCTCTTAACTTATTAATATCTTTGTCTAATATATCTAAAGTGTTCTCTTTAAACTTATCTATAATTTTTTTAGCAGTAATAGGTCCAATCCCATATATAACTCCAGAAGATAGATACTTCTCTATTCCTTCTAGTGTATTTGGTATAATCTCTTCACACTCTTCTATTTTAATTTGTCTCCCAAAGCTAGGATGCAATACCCATTCACCTTTTATCTTTAAGTGTATGCCTTCTTTTATAAAAGGAACTACTCCAACAGCTGTAAATGACTTTTCTCCATTAGAAAGCTTTGCAACCATATATCCATTTTCTTCATTATGAAATACTATACTTTCTATTATTCCACTTATTTCTTCCATCTAATCTTGCTCCTTAAGTATTCTTAACCTTAAAAGGCATATATTATGATTATACCATAAATTTATATTTATATTTCACTGTTTAGTTTATTGACTGAAATACTCTTTGAAGTTATTCTTAATTTAGGAGGCGATAACAAAAATGTTAATTAAAAATGTTAATATTATATTTTTAGATAAAGTTGAAAAAGGAGATATATTAATAAATGACGGTAAAATCAAGAGCATTAACCCTGATTCTTACGAATTAGATGATAAGGCAATTGATGGTACAGGTTTATACTTATCCCCTGGTTTCATAGATGTTCATATACATGGTGCTGGCGGTTACGATACTATGAATGGAACTTATGAATCCTTAAATGAAATCTCTAAAAACATAGTTAAGCACGGTACAACTTCATTTACGCCAACAACAATGACTGTTGCTATTAAAGATATATATAAGTCTATGGAAGCTATATCAAAGGCAAAGGAAATAGGTACTGAAGGAGCCAATGTATTAGGTGCTCATTTAGAAGGCCCTTTTATTAGTCCACAAGCAATTGGTGCGCAAAACCCTAATTTCCTTCAAAAACCATCTAAGGAAACTTATCATGATATGGTAGGTGAATATGAGAATGCAGTAACTTCTATAACTATAGCTCCAGAAGTAGAAGGGGCATTAGAATTAATTTCTTACTTAGATAATAAAGGTGTTAGAGTTTCATTAGGACATACTAAGGCGACTTATGAAGAGGCAATGGAAGGCATAAAACATGGTGTATCACACTCCACGCATCTTTTTAATGCTATGACTCCATTTCAACATAGAGAAGCCGGAACTGTTGGAGCTATTTTTGATTCAAATATAACTACAGAAACTATTTCTGATGGAATTCATATATCTTATCCTTCTCTAAGAACCGCATATAAAATAAAGACAACTGATAAAGTTTTACTAGTATCTGACGCAATGGAAGCCTGTTGTATGCCTGAAGGCTCTTATTCTTTGGGTGGGCAGCCTGTAATAGTTAAAAATGGTGCTGCAAGGTTAGAAAATGGAGCTCTTGCGGGTTCTATCCTAACACTTGATAATGCTATTAAAAATGTATATAAAAATACAAACTATCCACTACATGAGGTTATTAAGATGGCTACTTATAATCCTGCAAAACATTGTAAGGTTGATGACAAAAAAGGTATAATAAAAGAAGGTTATGATGCTGACTTAGTTTTATTTGATGATAATATTGAAATTAAATATTCGATAATTGGCGGAAAAATAGTTTATTCTAATAATTAGAAGAAAAAGTGGTTTATAAAATGATAACTTACAATCATTTTATAACCACTTTTTTTTAATATACTATATTAATTTTTTTATTTCTTCAACCCTTGTTAGTTGTTCCCAAGGAAGTTCTACATCTGTTCTTCCAAAATGTCCATAAGCTGCTGTCTTCTTATATATAGGTCTTCTTAAATCTAAGTCTCTTATAATAGCTCCTGGTCTTAAATCAAATACCTTATTTATTATATCGATTATTTTATCATCAGCTATTTTAGCAGTTCCAAATGTATCTACTTCTATTGACACTGGTTTAGCAACTCCTATAGCATAAGCTACTTCTATCTCTAATTTATCAGCAACACCAGCTGCTACAAGGTTTTTTGCAACCCATCTAGCCGCATAAGCTGCACTTCTATCTACCTTAGTTGGATCTTTTCCTGAGAAAGCTCCGCCACCATGTCTACCGTATCCGCCGTAGGTATCAACAATTATTTTTCTACCAGTTAAACCAGCATCTCCTTGTGGTCCCCCTATAACGAATCTTCCAGTTGGATTTATATAATATTTAGTATTTTCATCTAATAATTCAGCTGGTATAACAGCCTTTATTACATGTTCTAAAATATCACTTTTTATTTGTTCTTGTGATACCTCTGGTCCATGTTGAGTTGACACTACTATAGCATCAATTCTTTTTACTTTGTTATCATCATATTCTACTGTAACTTGAGTTTTTCCATCTGGTCTTAAATACTCTAAAGTTCCATTTTTTCTTACTTCAGATAATCTTCTTGAAAGTCTATGCGCCATAGCTATAGGTGCTGGCATTAATTCTGGAGTTTCATTAGTTGCAAAACCAAACATCATTCCTTGATCTCCAGCTCCAACTGCATCGATTTTATCCATTTCGCCTTCTCTAGATTCTAAAGCTTCATCTACTCCTTGAGCTATATCTGATGATTGCTCATCTATAGTAGTTAATACCGCACAAGTATCACAGTCAAATCCATATTTTGCTCTATCGTAACCTATTTCTCTAATAGTTTGTCTAACTACCTTAGGAATATCCACATAACATTTAGTTGATATTTCCCCCATTACCATTACCATTCCAGTTGTAACTGCTGTCTCACATGCTACTCTAGCATTTGGATCTTGTTCAAATATAGCATCTAAAACTGAATCTGATATTTGATCACAGATTTTATCTGGATGTCCTTCTGTAACTGATTCAGATGTAAATAATCTTTTCATTTTATTTCTCCCTTCGATATATTATTGCAAAAAAATAAAGCCCTCCGATAAGAAGAGACTTGATAAATTAATTCTCTCTCTTATCTCGCAGATTTTTCACTGCAGGAATTGGCACCTTTGTGCATAACACAGGTTGCCGGGTTTCGTAGGGCCCTATCCCTCCACCTCTCTTGATAAGAGTTATCATTATTCATTTCGTGAATAATTATATCATTATTAGATTAATATTTCAATAAAAATTTATAATAAATAAAAAAAATAAAAAGTAGAATAATCTACTTTTATTGGTGGAGGAGGACGGATTCG
>NZ_DCLI01000001.1:0-72295 GCF_002320975.1 Clostridium sp. UBA1652 | reverse complement strand
CTGGTCTAAAGAATAAAAAAACACTTGACTTTAAGTAAACTTCAAGTGCTAGAATTTCTATAAAAGGGTTGATGTTTAAGATAACTAATAAATTTATGCTAGTATTAAACACTTATTTTTAATAAAAAATGGAGGAGGACAATAGTTTGTATTTAGAAAATATTAATTCACCAAAAGATTTAAAGAATCTTAGTACAGAAGAGTTAAAAGTACTTTCATCAGAAGTTAGGGAGGCTTTAATTTCTAAAATAAGCAATGCAGGTGGTCATATCGGACCTAATCTTGGAATGGTTGAAACTACAGTGGCAATGCATTATGTGTTTGATTCACCAAAGGATAAGATTGTATATGATGTATCCCATCAGAGTTATCCTCACAAAATATTGACAGGAAGAAAGGATGCATTTCTTAATCCGTCAAAATATCATGATGTTACAGGTTATACAAACCCTGAGGAAAGTGAGCATGACTTTTTTATTGTTGGGCATACTTCTACCTCTGTTTCACTAGCAGTAGGTCTTGCCACAGGTCGTGATTTAACAGGCGGCACAGAAAATATTGTTGCTGTAATTGGAGATGGTTCTTTAAGCGGTGGAGAAGCTTTTGAAGGCTTTAATAATGCAGCTGAGCTAAATTCTAACATGATTATAATAGTAAATGATAACGACCAGTCAATTGCTGAGAATCATGGTGGTATGTATAAGGGACTCAAAGAGTTAAGAGAAACTAATGGACAGAGCACAAATAACTTCTTTAAAGCAATGGGACTTGACTATTATTACTTAGAAGAAGGGCATGATATCGAAAAACTTGTTGAGTTATTCCAAAAAGTAAAAGATATAGACCAGGGGGTAGTACTTCATATTCATACAATTAAAGGAAAAGGATTAAAGTATGCAGAAGAGAAAAGAGAACAGTGGCATGCAGGAGGTCCTTTTAATATAGAAGATGGTTCACCGAAAATTGAAGGTAGACAAACGGATACCGTTGTTAGAGATTCTATTATGAATTTAATTGAGAAGCGAAAGGATATAGTAGCTATTACAGCTGGAACACCTAATGTAATGGGATTTACACAAGAATACCGCAAAAAGGCAGGAAAGCAGTTCATCGATGTAGGGATTGCTGAGGAACACGCAGTTGCAATGTCAAGTGGTGTTGCAAAAAATGGTGGAACTCCTATATTTGGTGTGTTCAGCCCATTTATTCAGAGAACCTATGATCAGTTGTCTTCTGATGTATGCTTAAATAATAATCCAGCAGTATTCTTAATTTTCTTAGCTTCTGTATATGGAATGAATAGTAATACACATTTGGGAATTAGCGATATTCCAATGATGTCTCATATTCCTAACTTGGTTTATCTTGCACCAACAAGTAAGGAAGAGTATCTTGCAATGTTGCAGTATGCTACAACACAAAAAGACCATCCGATAGCAATAAGAATGCCTGTTAGGATGATAGAAACTGGAAAAGAGGATAATACAGACTATTCTCTATTAAACAAATTTGAAGTAACAGAAAAAGGAGCTGATGTTGCAATTCTTGCACTTGGTAATTTTTATAGCCTTGGAGAGCAGATTGCAGCTAAGTATAAACAAGTGACAGGTAAAGTAGCAACTTTAATCAATCCAAAATTTATTACAGGTCTTGATGAAGAGTTATTGGATAAACTAAAAGATAATCACAAGTTGGTTATTACCTTAGAAGATGGTATTGTTGAAGGTGGTTTTGGTCAGACAGTTGCAAGCTTTTATGGTCCTTCGGATATGAAGGTAAAGAACTATGGAATCAAAAAAGGATTTCCAACAGATTTTAATCCAGAGGAACTCATGAAGGAAAATGGAATTTCTGTAGAGCAGATTATGGAAGATATCAAGGAGATTTTATAAAGAATATTAATATACGAGTTAACATATATAAGGGGCTACCATTATGGAAGTCCCTTATATTTTTTCATACAGCTGAAATTATTCTGATAGATTAGAGATGCTTTATATTAAATAGTAAGTTAGGTAATAATATTTTCAAAATATGAAAATCCATTGACCTCGAGTTAACTTCAAGGATTAGAATATAGCTTACAAGAGCTAAATTTTAATTGGATAGGAGAATATTATGAATAATAATAATTTAAAATTGAAAGCGGCATTATTATCCTGTTGTTTTGTCACGGCATCAATGAATGCAATAAGCGGGAATATTCCGGAAATGGCGAAAACATTTAATACTGTTCCATTGTATGTTGTTGAACTAATATCCACTATACCATCTTTATTTCAGATGTTGGCTATTCTTATCGGTCGTTTTATTGGTAAAAAAATTGGTTATAAAAATAATGTTTTACTTGGAATTTTATTATGTGGAATTGGAGGTATCATTCCTATATTCATAGAAAATATCTATGTTATATTGTTTGTAAGAGGGGTTTTCGGTTTTGGAGCAGGTCTGATAGCTTCTACTTTGATCACTCTAATAGTATATTTTTTTGATGGCAAAACAAGAAGTACCATGATAGGTATGCAGGGAAGTATTGGGGGCTTAGGTAGCCTTATTGCTACTTTTATTGCTGGAAGGCTGTTAATCTATGGATGGAATATTTCTTTTTATACTTACTTTATTGCTTTTATAATATTAGGTATTTTTGCAGCCTTTGTACCAGCTGTGACTAAAGAGGAAGGTACACAAAGGGTTACGGATAAAAATGAAAGAGAAAAGAGAATAGACTTTAATAGCGTAGTAAGAATAGTAGGTTATGCAGCAATGATGTTTATTTCAGTATCAGCAGCGACTTTATACATTATTAAATGCTCAACCCTTGTTACTACACTAGGTTATGGTAAGGCTCAAGATGGAAGTACAATTATTATGCTTATTTCTGCTGGTTCTTTATTTAGTGGAGCATTATATGGAAAAATGGTTTATAGAATAAAAAAGTTATCTTTACCAATATTCTATCTATCTATGGTTAGTGCATATATTATTGCGGCTATATCAAATAATTTATTTATTATGCTTATTAGTGGATTTATACTAGGGTTTGGATATATGGCATTTGTACCTTATATTCAAGATAATGTGCACAAAGAATTCAGTAATCACGGAGAAATTGTAACCAGTATCATTCTTGTTGGACAAAGTTCAGGTGCATTTTTTGCTCCATATTTAGGAAATATTATAAGTACAGTAGTGCCAACAATAACAGGAGTATTTTTCACTGGAGCTGTGATTTATGGTGGACTAACACTAATTGCCTTAGTATTAGCTTACAAAGTACAAAGGAAAGTAAAAACTATTTCAATTGATGACATAGAGAAAATAAAGAAAAATATATTACATTAGTGTATATGTTTGAAGCATCTGCTGTGAAAATGGTGGGTGCTTTTTTTATTATTGCCCAAAGGTACAATAGTTAAATAATTAGTAACATTATATACTAAAAGTATAGTAGATATTTGATTACAGGAATTAGTAAAAGATATATTAAATAAGTCGTATAGGAGAAACTTTATATTTTTAGAAGAATACTATCATAGATATATATTTAAAGTTATATAAATAATTTAAGGATATTTTAACTGAGGAGCTAAGGGTATGAAGGCAGTACTTTTTAAATTAGTAAAGCATTTAATACAAAGCATATTAATGTTAGTTATGTGTGTGGTACTAGTGTTATTTTATCTTTTTTTGTAGAGGGGGATGAGGAGAAATCTCCCTTTTCATACATAGCTAAAATTTCATAAGAAATTAGGAAAGATCATGTTTTATAAGATGGTCTTTTTATTTTACAGACAATTTTGGAAGCTCTACAGAGCAGTAGTGTGAAGGAATTTAATGAGACTTGCACCTCTATCCAGTAGACGCGATTCTCAACGTCAGTCTAATCATTTAACTCTCTACAGAGCCAGTAGTGCATAAAAACAGTGCAACAGCAGAAAAGCGGCAAGGCGGACTGTAGGAACATAGGAAAAGTAGAACAGCGGAGAATAGGAATGCTGGAATTAATATTAAATTTTAATATTTGATTTTCTGTATTAGTTTAATATAAAATATGTAGTAATACAGAAAATCATATTTTATGTGGAGTGATAAAGATGTTGATAGTTGAAAAATTAAGTTCAAATGAAAAATTGTCTGAATCAGAAGAAAGTATAGCTACTTTTTTATTACAGCAAGGTGCTCAGGTAAATAAATACTCAACAAGAAGTTTAGCTGAAGAAACCTATACTTCTCCAGCTACAGTAATAAGGTTATGTAAAAAACTTGGATTTAAAGGATTTGATGATTTTAAAGAACAGTTTTTGAAGGAAATACAATATTTAGATCAACAGTCTGGAATTGTAGATGTAAATTTTCCTTTTTCTAAAGAGGATACAATGATGAAGGTTGCTAATAAAATATCTCATTTATATGAAGAAACAATAAGCGATACCATGTCGTTACTTAATCGTGATTCACTTCAAAAAGCTACATCACTTTTTAAATCCGGTGAAAACATTTATGTATTTTCTTCTGGTACAGCATTAAATCAAGCTGAATCTTTTAGAGAGAAAATGTTAAAGATAGGGAAAATGGTGTCTATATCAAATAATCTTAATTATCAATTATATGAAGTTGGATGTTTATCAAACAAAGATGTTGCTATCTTAATTTCATATTCAGGAGAAACAGAAAAGATTTTACAAGTAGCTAAGGAATGTAAAAATACATCTGTTCCAATTATTGCAATTACGTCTTTTGGAGATAACACATTAAGCGAATATGCTGATTGTAAATTAATAATTTCAACAAAAGAGAGTATGTTTAGGAATTTAGGCGATTACAGTACCCATTTATCAATCAATTTAATTTTAGATATTTTATATTCAACTTATTTTCTTCAAGATTATGAAAGAAATTATGAGAAAAAATTGGAGAAAGCGAAAATATTAGAGAAATTAAGAAAATCTACGAACTCAATAATTATGATTTCAGAAGATGAATGAAACATTGTTTCTAAAAATATATATTAAAATTAATCTTTAAAATAAACAGTGTAACCGATTTTGTAAAGCATATTTCAATTTTGCCTCTTTGCGTATATATTATATTTATATTGCAAGGAGGTTTTTATTATGGAGATTACAAAAGATTTCTTATGGGGAGGTGCAACAGCTGCTAATCAGTACGAAGGTGCCTTTCTTAAAGATGGAAAAGGATTAAGTATTGCAGATGTTGAAAAGGGTTCTAGTCACGGAATTCCAAGAGAGGTGCATGATTGTGTTAAAGATGGAGAGTATTATCCAAGTCATGAAGGCGTAGATTTCTATCATCGATATAAAGAAGATATTGAATTATTTTCGCAAATGGGTTTTAAGTGTTTTAGAATGTCTATTAACTGGCCAAGAATATTTCCAAATGGAGATGAAATTGAGCCAAATGAAGAAGGATTAAAGTTTTACGACAAGGTGTTTGATGAACTAATTAGTAGAGGAATTCAGCCGATTGTAACTTTATCACACTATGAAACACCATTAAACTTGGTACAGAAATATGGATCTTGGAGAAATAGACGATTAATCGAGTTTTTTGAAAGATATTGTAAGGTTGTTTTTGAACGCTATAAAGATAAAGTAAAGTACTGGATGACATTTAATGAGATTAATGAAACTATGAATCAAAATGAACCATATCATCAGGCAGGAATTTTATTTAAAGATGGAGAAGATCAAAACGAAGTTAAAGTAATAGCTAGCCATAATATGTTTATGGCAAGTGCAAAGGCTGTTATAGCAGGGCATAAAATAAATCCAGAATTTAAGATTGGATGTATGTTACAGTATCCTACAACGTATGCAAAGACATGTAATCCGACTGATATATTAGCTCAAAGATTCCATATGATGCCTAATTTTTATTACACAGATGTTATGTGTAAAGGATATTATTCAAATCTGTGTACAGCTCAGTTAAAGCGTCTAGGTGTAAAGTTTGAGATAGAACAAGAGGATGCAGAAATATTAAAGGCTGGAAAAGTTGATTATATCGCGTTCAGTTATTATTTCTCATCAATAGCATCTAGTGAAGATGGGGTTAACATCGAAGTTAAAAGATCAAATCCTTATGTAGAGAGAAATGACTGGGATTGGCCTATAGATCCAACAGGATTAAGGATTGCTCTAAATGAATTATATGACAGATATGGACTTCCTTTATTTATAGTAGAAAATGGTTTGGGAGCAATTGATAAGATTGAAGAAGATGGATCGATACAGGATGATTATAGAATAAAATATCTAGCTGATCATATTGAAGAAATGAAAAAAGCAATTGAGTTAGATGATGTTAAGGTTATTGGATATACTTGTTGGGGCCCAATTGATATTATTTCTGTTGGTACTGGTGAGATGAGAAAAAGATATGGATTTATATATGTTGATAAAGAAGATAGTGGAAAAGGGACATTGGAGAGAAGAAAGAAGAAATCATTTAATTGGTATAAAAAAGTCATAGCGACAAATGGTAAGGATACCACATATTAAACTAAATGAAATAAGTAATAAGAGTTGATTAGAGTATTCATTAAGGAGGCACATATGGATATTAAAAAAACAGCAAAAGAGATATTAAATGAAGTAGGTGGAGAGAGTAATGTACAAAATCTTACTCACTGTGTCACTAGATTAAGATTTAACTTAAAATCATTGGAAAATGTTGATGAGCAAAGGATTAAAAATATTTCGGGAGTAGTTGGAGTTGTAAATAAAGGTGGACAATTCCAGGTAATCATAGGAAATGAAGTTGCTAGAGTTTATGGAGAAATAATAAATATAGGTAATTTTAGTAATGCTAAGTCCAATGATATAAATGAAAATAAGGATGGAGAAAAAAAGGGAATAGTAAATAATGTTTTAGATATTATTGCAGGGATATTCTCTCCAATTATGCCAATTATAGCTGGAGCCGGTATGATTAAGGCATTATTATCCATACTTACGTTAGCTAAAGTTATTGATACTTCAGGAAACCTTTATTATTTTCTTAAATTTATAGCAGATGCAGCCTATTATTTCCTTCCTATTATATTAGCAGTATCAGCAGCAAAGAAATTTAAATGTAATACTCAAATGGCAATGTTAATGGGAGCTATTTTATTGCATCCTAATCTGGGAGCATTAAAAGATACAGCAGGAACAGTAGTGGTTTTAGGACTTCCAGTTAGAATAGCTACGTATTCATCTTCAGTTATTCCTATAGTTATGATTGTATTTGTATTGTCATATGTGGAAAAGTTTGTGGAAAGAATTACACCATCTGTTATTAAATTTATAGCTAGACCGTTATTAACAATTTTAATTATGGCACCAATAGCATTAGTTGTGTTAGGACCTTTAGGAAGTTTTATAGGGGACGGACTTGTAAGTGTACTGTTATCTATAGAAAAAATCGCACCGTGGATTCTTCCAACAGTAATAGGCGCATTTATGCCATTCCTTGTTATGACAGGAATGCATTATAGTCTTTTACCTGCTTATGTAAATTCGCTTTCTGCATTAGGTAGAGAAACAATAATAGGACCAGGAAATCTTCCTTCTAATATTGCACAAGGAGCAGCAGCTTTATGTGTAGCAGTAAAAACTAAAAATAAAGAGTTTAGACAACTATCTATTTCTAGTGGTATTACAGCTCTTCTTGGAGTTACTGAACCTGCATTATTCGGGGTAAATTTACGTTTGAAAAAACCACTAATAGCTACTACAATTGGTGGAGGTATCGGTGGATTATATGCAGGAATAACAGGTGTTCAAAGATTTGGAGGTGGAGGAGCAGGTCTTGCAGCTATTGGGCTTTATGTAGGTGAAGATTCGAGTAATGTAATAAATGCCTTAATTTCAGCAGGTCTTGCTTTTGTAGTAACATTTATTATTCAATGGTATATAGGATTTGAAGATATTGAACCAGAAGAAGTTACTTCAGAGAGAAGGGAAGATAAAACAAGTGCATTTTCACATCCAGTAGAAGATGTTATATATAGTCCTCTACATGGTGAGATGATTGAATTATTAAAGGTTAATGACCCAGCCTTTTCAAGTGAATCAATGGGAAAGGGAGTAGCAATTAAACCAAAGGAAGGAAAATTATATTCACCTGTAAGTGGAAAGATAAGATTTATTTTCGATACTAAACATGCAATTGGTATTGAGGGAGAGAATGGAGTAGAACTATTAATTCATGTGGGAATTGATACTGTTGAACTAAAGGGAAAATACTTTGAATCTCATATAAAAGAAGGTGATATAGTTAAAGTTGGCGATCTATTACTAGATTTTGAGTGGATAGAAATTGAAAAGAGTGGATATGATCCTATAACTATGATAATTATAACAAATACAGATAAATATTCTAAGATTTTAGAAGAAAGTACAAAAGATGTGCAACCAGGAAATAAGATTATAGCACTAAGATAATTAAAAAATCCCCCTTACTTTAAGGTAATAGTATAAAGTAAGGGGGATTTTAAAACGAATTTATAGATCACAATCAAAGATATTCACATTATTACCATTTTTATATAATTGACGAACCCAATCACACCATTTTATGCCGTTTTCACAATCTAAAATAGCTTTTTTAAGAACAATATATCTACCAAATCTAGGGGTATTGGTATCATATAGTTCTCCGTTACAAAGTTCCTTCATTTTTTCTATTCGTTCTAAGCAGTGGTCTATTCTGCTTTTATACATGGCCTCTCGTTCATCGATAAGTTTATAAATCTCTTCTGGTTCTAAAACATACATACAGAATACTTTAAATAGGAATTCATCCTTAGTAACGGGATTTTCAGCAGGTGACTTTAGCCAAACTTTTACTGCTTCAAGACCTTTTTCTGTAAGTGAATATATTTTTTTATCCGGTTTATCTGATTGTTTTACTAAAGAGAAGGTTACGTAGCCATCCTCTTCAAGCTTTGCAAGCAAGGGATATATACGGCTGTGAGTTGTATGCCAGAAAACATTTGCCCTCAAGTTTAAATCATATCCTGAAAGGGATTCACTAGCTAATAAGCCCAAAAGGCCGTATGATAAGGTATTCATGAAAAAATCCTCCTTTATGTACATATTGACATATGAATAGAAAATGCATATAGTATTATATAGAATATTATATGTACAAATTGACATATAAGCAATAATTATTTGCAATAGAAGGGGTTATAAAATGATACAGAAAAATGAAAAATCTAATGGACTAATGTTATCAGCAATATTTATTGCAGCTTTTTTGGCTACTTTAGGGACTAGTGCAGTAAATATTGCCCTTCCTGCTTTTATGAAGGATTTTAATACGGATTTAGATTCAGCTAAATGGACATTAACTGGATTTATGTTAGCTATGGGGACTGTTGCTCCTTTAACAGGATATTTAGGACAAAAATTTAGTAATAAGAATGTTTATTTTTATGCTGTTATTGGATATACATTAGCATCATTATTATGTGGATTTGCATGGGGAAGTACTTCTCTTATTGGATTTAGGATATTGCAAGGTGCTTTTAGTGGATTAATTGCACCAACAGCAATGACCATAATTTATCAAAGTATTCCTAAAGAGAAACAAGCTTTTGCTATAAGCTTATGGAGTTTGGCAGCTATGCTTGCTCCTGCATTTGGGCCAACTTTAAGTGGCTGGTTAATCGAAATATCTAGTTGGAGAGCTATATTCTTCATAAATATTCCTATAGGTATTATTTCAGCAGTTATGATTAAATATTTTGTACCTTACTACAGAATGGAAAAACCTAGAGGCTTTGATTCTATTGGATTCATGACAAGTATTGGAGCTAGTTTGTCTCTTTTAATAGCTTTCAGTGAAAGTTCTAAATGGGGGTGGGGTTCACCTAAAACTTTGATGCTTATGGCGTTAGGTTTAATAATTTTAGGCGTATTTATATGGAGAGAACTACATTGCGAGAATCCTATACTAAATATAAGAGTATTTAAACATACTAGATATACAATGAGTGTTATTGTGGGCTGTATAATAACAATAGCTCTTTATGCAGGTTCTTTACTTACACCATTATTTTTACAAAATGTACAGCAGGAAACTGCATTGCAGGCAGGTCTTGTACTACTTCCAGCATCTTTAGCAATGGCACTTATAATGCCTTTAGTAGGCAAACTATATAGTATTGTTGGACCACGTTTATTAATACTTGCAGGTGTACTTTTAATTGCAGTGGGATCATGGAAGATGGCACATTTAACAGTTAGTACATCAAGCTCTTACATTATTTTTTGGATGATTATGAGAAATGTAGGAATTGGATTATCTACAATGCCAGCAACAAATTCAGGTATGTCATCAGTACCACGTGAAGTAAGCGGACACGCATCTTCAGTGAACAATTGGATAAGACAAGGGTTGGCTTCCTTATCTATGGGAGTATTTGCTTCATTACTTACTGTAAGAACAACATTCCATGCACAAGGAATGACAGTATTAAATCCAGCTGATAAACTTATACCTCTTGAATCTTTTACTTTAGCAGTAAATGATATCTACAAAATAGCAACGATTGTAATATTAGTAGCTATTCCTATAAGTTTTTATTTGAATAAGGAAGATAAGGGAACAGAATTAGCTAAAAAAGTTGAAGAAAAAATAGCTTAATATAAAAGTGAGATGGGGAATTTATTCGATTTTCTATCTTATTTTTATTGTTTCTGGAGCGTTTGGTATTCTTGAGGCATGGTTAAAAGAAGGAATGAAAATGCCTAGTAAATCAGTATCAGAAATGCTTAATCATGTACTTACAAAGTTTGAGTGTTAATATTTAAAGGAATATTTTTCACTTTTTGAAAATAAATCTTGTCCATTTGTATTAAAATAGAGACATAATCAAATATTATTAGATAGAAAATGAAATCTAAGGAGGATTTGTATGTCTAATTTAAAAAATAAAGATTTTCCAAAAGACTTTTTATGGGGAGCATCAACATCAGCTTATCAAGTAGAAGGTGCAAGTTTAGAATATGGAAAAGGACCATCTGTTCAAGACGTAAAAGTAATACCAGAAGGAACACCAGATTTTAAAGTTGCTAGTGATCAATACCATCATTATAAAGAAGATATAGCACTAATGGCTGAAATGGGTTTTAAAACTTATAGATTTTCTATAGCATGGTCTCGTCTAATTCCTAAGGGAGTTGGGGAAGTAAATCCACAAGGAGTAGAATACTATAACAATGTAATAAATGAATGTTTAAAATATAATATAGAACCTTTAGTTACTATGTATCATTTTGACTTACCAGCAGCTCTTGATGAAAATGGTGGTTGGTCTAACCCAGATACTGCAGAAGCATTTGTATATTTTGCAAAAGTTATGTATGAAAACTATGGAGACAGGGTTAAGTATTGGTTAACTATAAATGAGCAAAATGTTATGATTTTAATGGGTCACATTATAGGAACTCTTAACGTAAAAGGTGTTGATAATGTTCAAAAAGCCTTATATCAACAAAATCATTACATGATGTTAGCACAAGCTAAAGCTATGATTTTATGTCACGAAATGCTTCCAGGAGCTAAAATAGGTCCAGCACCAAACATATCAGCAGTATATCCAAACTCAAATAAACCAGAAGATATAGCAGCTGCTAATACTTTAAGTGCAATAAGAAACTGGATGTATTTAGATATGGCTGTTTATGGAGTTTACAATGCTAGAGTATGGAGCATACTTGAAACTATGGATGCAACTCCTGAAATTCAAGAAGGGGATATGCACATCTTAAAGAATGCTAAACCAGACTTTATAGCGTTTAATTACTATAGCACTGCAACAGCTGAATATTATCCAGCAGAGGAAGCTACAGCTGAAGGAAAGGTTGATCAACAAACAGCCTTCTCTTTACCAGGAGTATTCCGTGGAGTTAAAAATCCTAATCTTCCAAAAACAGAATTTGGTTGGGAAATTGACCCAATTGGTTTCCGCAATACATTAAACGAAGTTTATTCACGTTACCACCTTCCAATAATAATCACAGAAAATGGTTTAGGCGCTTACGATAAGTTAGAAGAAGATGGAACAATTAAAGATGATTACCGTATTAAATATTTACAAGACCATATAGAGCAAATGCAATTAGCTATTAATGATGGAGTAGATATGATGGGATATTGCCCATGGTCAGCAGTTGACTTAATATCAACTCATGAAGGTTTTGATAAGAGATATGGATTTATCTATGTAAATAGAGGAAACTTTGATCTTAAAGATTTAAAGAGAATACCTAAGAAGTCATTCTACTGGTATAAAAAAGTTATAGCTTCTAATGGAAAAGATTTAACTAATAACTAATAATATTAAAGGTGCTAACACTTAAACCGTGTTTAGCACCTTTATTTTATATACTTTCAAATTTACTTGGTCTTATAAGTTTGCCAAGAGAGAAGGGAGATTTGCTTTTTTTATTGTTATCAAAGAGACTAGCTTTTATTATCTGATTGTTTTCGTAGGTTTTGAAGTAATATTCACAGGTTTTGGTGTTCATAAAGGATATATATTTTGTGAAATCATAAGTATTTTTATCTGTTATTACGGCTCCTTTTGGAAGTGCAACGCTGTCTAATATATGAAAACATGTTGAAATCACTTCTAAAGGATTTTCAGGAATTTCTAAATGTGTTTTTTGATAAGCTGTTTTTACAAATCTCTCAGGAGAAGTATAACCTCCAGGCAACATAGATGTTCCTGATGAATGACCAAAAGGTCTTAGTATCATATTACCCCAATATGTTTCGCTAGTTTGTCTAGGTGATAGGGTTGTATAATTTCTTAAATTAGTCATATGCCATGAGAAATCAGGGCTATTTGCCAAAACCCCAATAGGATTTTCAAATATAGTTAGTCCAATCTCCGTTTTTTCTATTACAACACATTTACCGCTTCTATCAGTTGCTATCCAATGTAGAGGAGCTGCTATTTCAGTTATAGGATCTTCAAACCCTACTATAGATACGTCCCTAAGTATTTCGTAAAGTTCATCTACAGACTTTGCTCTTCCTAATATATAATGAAGAAAACTCATAGAGGCTACAATGTCGTTCTCTTTTTTTGTATAACGCAAGGGTAAATCATAATTAGCATAACCAGGAAAATATAAAGCAGCTGCCGCAAAGCCTTTTTCATTTACTCCATCAAAAAAATCTAAAAGCCCATCTACTTCCTGACCGATTGCAATAAAACTGTAATAATCCCTAAATGTACTGGTGTTTAATATATTGTTCCAAGTATAGTTTTTAGGAATAATATAGATTTCTGGATCAATTATATAAGAAAAGTCCATGTTACGACCTAAGTAGTTTTCATTCTGTTTAGATTGTAGAGTTATTGCTGTACACATAAAACCTCCTTTCAAAAATTCGAATGCTTATAATTTAATCATATTCAATTCTAGATGGTGATGTTAAAAAGAATTTTGTATTTTGAAATTTCCTTTCATATTTTGAAATTAATTAAACTATGTAAAGGATATAATAATATTAATAAGATTTTATTTGAAAAATTTAAGGAGGATTAAATCATGAAAATGAAAGAAGGATTCCTATGGGGAGGAGCTACAGCTGCAAACCAATTTGAAGGTGGATGGAAAGAAGGCGGAAAAGGTCCAAGTACATCTGATATGATGACTGGAGGAACACATACAACTCCTAGACGTATTACTCCTGTTATTGAAGAAGGAACATATTATCCAAGTCATGAAGCTATAGATTTTTATCATCATTATAAAGAAGATATCAAAATGTTTGGAGAAATGGGTTTTAAAACATTCCGTATGTCCATAAACTGGACAAGAATTTTTCCTAATGGAGATGAACTTGAACCAAATGAAGAGGGATTAAAATTCTATGATAATGTTTTTGATGAATTGTTAAAGCAAGGAATAGAACCTTTAGTAACTATATCTCACTATGAAACTCCTTATGGACTTACTAAAAAGTACAATGGATGGGCTTCAAGAGAAGTAATAGATTGTTATGTTAGATATTGTGACACTATATTTAAAAGATATAAAGATAAGGTTAAATATTGGCTTACATTTAATGAAATAAACATATTAACAATGCCTATGGGAGCTTTTATGGGCGGTGGAATACTTCTTAATGGAGACGATAATAGCGAATTATCTAATGGAATAAAGGATAATCCTAACGTAAGATTCCAAGCACTTCATCATCAATTTATTGCTAGTGCAAAGGTTGTGAAATTAGCACATGAAATAAATCCTAATTTTAAAGTAGGATGTATGATTGCCTACATGACTCTTTACCCATTTACATGTAATCCAGACGATATACTACTTGCTCAAGAAAAAGATCAGCTTCAAAATATGTTATGTGGAGATGTTCAAGTAAGGGGATATTATCCTGGCTTTGCGAAAAAGTTCTTTAAGGAAAATGGAATTAATATAAAAATGGAAGATGGAGACGATAAAATACTTAAAGAAGGTTGTGTAGATTTTTATTCATTTAGTTATTATATGTCTAACTGTGTAAGTGCTGATCCAGTTAAACAAGAAGAAGCTAAAGGTAACTTAATGGGAGGAATTAAAAATCCATATTTAAAAGCTTCTGATTGGGGATGGCAAATTGATCCTAAAGGATTAAACTGGACTTTAAATCATATTTATGATAGATATCAAATACCAGTTATGGTGGTTGAAAATGGGCTAGGTGCCGTAGACGTTGTAGAAGAAGATGGATCAATAAATGATGATTACAGAATAGAATATTTAAAAGATCATATAATTGAAATGGAAAAGGCTGTGGAAAACGGTGTTGACCTTATGGGCTATACTATGTGGGGATGTATAGACTTGGTAAGTGCATCTACAGGAGAAATGAAAAAGAGATACGGCTTTATATATGTTGATAAAGACAATGATGGTAATGGAGATTTAGGAAGAAAACCTAAAAAATCTTTCTACTGGTATAAAAAAGTTATAGAGACAAATGGTGAAGAATTATAAAATAATATTTTAATGTAAGCTGCAAGAATTATTACCCAATAATTCTTGCAACTTTTTAGTTTAAATTTAATAATTTTATTAGTATAATAGATTATAAATCAAAATAGGGAAATACTAATTTATATAAAATTGTATTTAAAGAGTAAGATAAGTATCTTATTCTTTTTCTTTGAAATGGAGGACAAATATGTTAAATTCAACGCCAAAAAATGATGGATTTTGGATGCCAGGAGAATTTGAAGAACAAGAAAAATGTTATATGCTTTGGCCTGAAAGAGGAGATATATGGCATCATAATGCTGAGAATGCTCAAAGAACCTTTGCAGAGGTAGCAAATGCCATAGGCAGATTTCAAGAGATAGTTGTTGGTGTATCAAAAGAATACTATGATAAAGCAATAACATTATTGGATAAAAATGTACAGGTAGTAAAGATGTCTCATGACGACTCATGGGCTAGAGATGTTGGACCAACTTTTGTTAAAAATGATAAGGGTGAAGTTAGAGGAGTGGACTGGAAGTTTAATGCATGGGGAGGACTTGCTGGAGGACTTTATTCTTCATGGGATAATGATGATAAGGTTGCTAAGGAAATATTAGAGTTTTCTAGGAAAGAAAGATATAGAACTGAAAACTTTATTTTGGAAGGTGGTTCTATACATGTTGATGGAGAAGGAACTCTTCTTACGACAAAGCAATGTCTACTTAATAAAAATAGAAACCCTGATTTAACCCAAAGACAGATTGAAAATTACTTAATTGAGTATTTGAATGTTGAAAAGATTATATGGCTTGAAGAGGGTTTATTTAATGATGAAACTGATGGTCATATAGATAATATTTGTTGCTTTGCAAGACCAGGAGAGGTTATACTATCATGGACTGATGATGAAAAAAGTCCAAACTATAAAATTTGTAGAGACGCTTATGAAGTATTAACTAAGGAGAAAGATGCTAAAGGTAGAAGTTTAGTAGTGCATAAATTAATACTTCCACAACCTATATATTTTACTAATGAAGAAAAAGAAGGGCTCGTGCATTTAGAGGGTACTAGAGAAATAGAATTAGATGACCCACTACCAGCTTCCTATGTTAACTTCTTAATATGTAATAAAGCTATTATAATGCCTGTTTTCAACGATGAAAAAGATGAATTAGCTATTAAGACTTTAGAAAAAATATTCCCAGAAAGAGAGATAGTGCCTGTCTATTCTAGGGAAATTATATTAGGTGGGGGAAATATCCACTGTATAACACAACAACAACCTAAATAAAGGGAGGATAAAGATGAGAAATGTAACAGTTGGAGCTACTCAGATGAAATGTACAGATGTTGTAGCGGATAACATAAAAAATGGAGAAAGATTAGTAAGAGAAGCAGTAAAAAAAGGTGCTAATATTGTACTTTTACAAGAACTTTTTGAAAATCTATATTTTTGCCAAAAGCAAGTTGAAGATTATTTTAAGCTTGCCAAAACTCTTGAAGATAGTGATGCTGTAAATCACTTTAAAAAGTTAGCTAAAGAACTTCAAGTAGTATTACCTATAAGTTTCTTTGAAAAGAAAAACAACATGTACTATAACTCTTTAGTGGTTATAGATGCAGATGGAGAGGTTTTAGGAACTTATAGAAAAACTCATATTCCAGATGGACCAGGATATAATGAGAAGTTCTATTTTTCACCAGGGGATACAGGGTTTAAAGTATTTAAAACAAAATATGGTACTATAGGTATAGGCATATGTTGGGATCAATGGTTCCCAGAAACAGCTCGTAGTTTAGCATTAATGGGAGCAGAACTTATATTTTATCCAACAGCTATAGGTTCAGAACCATCAAAACCACAATATGACTCTAGAGATCACTGGCAAAGAGTTATGCAAGGACATTCTGCTGCTAATATAGTTCCAGTTATAGCTTCAAATAGAATTGGAACTGAACATATACAAGATTCACAAATAACTTTTTACGGTTCATCTTTTATAACAAATGAATTTGGGGAAAAAGTTGTGGAAGCTAATAGGGAAGAGGAGACAGTTTTAACTGCTACCTTTGACTTAGATAAAATAGCTGAAGAAAGAAGCTTCTGGGGAATATTTAGAGACAGAAGACCTTCTTTATATGGAACAATTTCAAGTAAAGATGGAAGCTTATAAAAATTAGATTAAATATAGTGTATAGATAAAAAATCTATACACTATATCCTTTTATGAACATCTTTTATTATTATATTAAGCAGTTGGTGAGAAAGTTCATTAATTCTTTCTATATCGTTTCCTACTTCAGTTACTATTAAAAAGTATCCATCAACTATTAGATTAGAAATAACTTTAAGAATAAACATATCATTTAGTTCTTTATTTTCTGTTTGTAAAGTAGGAAGCAACTCATTACAAGTACGCTTATAGATTAAATCCACAAGCTCTTTTTTTACATTTTCATATTTTGAGCCTCTGCTATTGTTTAATAAGATATATAACTCTATATCATATTTTTTATAAATATCCATAATAGCAGATACCATTTCAGAAATCTGAAAATCTGCATTATTGCTGTTAAAATCAATGTAGATTAGTTTAGTTACTTCATTCCATACAGGATCCATTATGTAATTAAACAAATCATCTTTATTTTTAAAATATCTATAAATATTTCCAACAGTCACACCAGAGGTTTTTGCGATAGATCTCATAGAAGCTTCAAGAAAGCTTTTTTCTCTAAATTCTTTCATGGCTGCGCCTAGGATAGCGTCTCTTACATCTTCTTTTAAATATTGCATAAATAAACTCCTGTTTACTGTTTTTTACTATTACATTATATATTTGACTATAGTTTTAGTCAATAAAGGATATAAGATTGATAACAGTAAATAAAAGTGTTTAAAAATTCGTTTAATATAACAAAATAACAAAATATAATTGGTTTGCTGTACCATTGTGAATTTAGATGGAACCTATAAAATAATAGGTAAGGGGTGAATTGTGATGAAAAAAATGGATATTTTAAATCGAATGTATGAATCTGTTGCTCTTGCTATAGTTAGAGCAGAGACTATTGAAAGAGCTTGTGAGATAGCTGATGGATGTATAAAAGGTGGAGTTCCAGTTATGGAAATGAGCTTTACATTAAACAATGCCGGAGATATTATTGAAGGTTTAGTTAAAAAGTATGGAGATGATTTGTGTGTAGGAGCAGGAACAGTTTTAGATCCTGAAACAGCTAGACATGCTATATTAAAAGGAGCTAAGTTTATTATTGCACCAAATTACTGCCCAGAAACAGCAAAGGTGTGCAACAGATATCAAATTCCATATGCACCAGGATGTACTTCTCTTACTGAGGCTATTGATGCTTTAAGTATGGGGGCGTCTTTTATAAAAGCTTTTCCTATTTCAGATTTTTATGGATCAAAGTTAGTTAAAGTATTTAAAACACCTATTCCTAATATGCCTATTCTAGCTAGTGGAGGAATTACTTTAGACAATCTCCATGTATGGTTAGAAAATGGCGTTGATCTTTGTGGGTTTGGTGGATTATTAACACAAGGGACATCAGAGAAGATCGCAGAAAATGCATCTAAAATTAAATCTATAATTACAGAATATCGTAATAAGAATAATTAATAAATGAGTCTTGAAAATTCCTTCTAATTGTTATGTTAGGGGGAATTTTTAGTTTATATAGTTATTCTTTAAACTAGTCTTTTAGAACAAAGATATAGATTTTAACTTTGGTACTTTGAATGAAAATGAGCTCTCCTTTTTGTGGTTGTCGAACATTTATTTATAGAAAACGATTGTATTATAATAAACTCATACAAGAAAGGAGGGCTATTATGAGTATAGCTTTAACAAGAATAGACTTTAGATTAATTCATGGACAGGTAATCACTAGGTGGTTAACTCAGTGTCAAATCAATGAAATCGTTACTATAGATACGGCATTAAGCCATGACGATTTTATGCAAGATGTGTTTAAGATGGCTGCACCAAAAGGAGTAAAGATTAGAATTTTATCAGTTGAGGATGCAGTAAAAGCTCAACAAAATAGTGAGTTTGAAAAAAATAGAGTAATGGTTTTGTTTAAAAGTGTACAAGAATTAGATAATGCTATAAGAGCAGGTTTAGATCTAAAGGAAGTGCAAATAGGAGGACTAGGAGGAGGAGCTGGTAGAAAAGCTGTCCATAATGCAGTTACATTAGACCAAAAAGATGCTAATACATTATTAGACCTTGAAAAAATGGGAATCAATATTTATTTTCAGACTACTCCTGATTACCCATCGGAGGCATTACAAAAGGTTATTACAAGACTTTAATTAAAAAAGAGGGGGAAAAATAAATGATTATTAAAGCTGCATTAGTAGGTTTGCTTTATTGGATTTCAATGGGAAGAGCTCAATACTTCTTCTCATATGCATTCCGTAAACCAATTATTTTAGGTGTTTTCATTGGATTAGTTTTTGGAGATGTTCAAACAGGACTTATATATGGTGCTACAATCCAATTAATGTACATGGGGGGTATTGAAGCTGGAGGAAATATTCCAAATGACTTGGGACTAGCTTCTTGTATTGCAATTCCGGCCGCAATTATTAATAACTTAGATCCAGCTGCAGCAATAGCAATTGCTGTTCCATTTGGAGTTTTAGGTGTTTTAATTAACAACCTTCGTCGTACAATTAATTCTTTTTATAATACTAAGGCCGATGCATTTGTAGAAGCAGGGGAGTATGACAAACTATCTACTTTCTCATTTTTATTACCATGGTTAACAAATGGAGTTCTGTATTTTACACCAGTTTTTATTGCTACTCTTTATGGTCCAAGCGTAATACAAGCATTTATTCAAGCAATACCAACTTGGTTTATGAATGGACTTGCAAATGCTGGAGCAATGTTACCAGCACTAGGATTTGCTTTGACATTAGTAGTTATGGGTAAGAAGCAATACATACCATTTTTCGTATTAGGTTTCTTCATACATGCTATTTCAGGATTTTCTATGCTAACAGGGGCAATTATTGCTTTATGTATAGCACTAATAGTTTCTTTATTTAAACAAAATGAGGAAGGAGAATTAATATGAGTCAAGCAGTTGAGAATACAGTAGAACAAAAAACAATAGTTACAAAAATGGATTTATTTAAAGCTTGGTGGAAATGGAATTTAGCAGTTGAAGTTCCTGTAAGTTTTGATAGAATGCAAGCACTAGCTTTTGGGTATTCATTAAATAAGATACTAAGAAAAGTTTATAAAGATAATCCAGAGGAACTTAAGGAAGCTATGAAACGTCATACATCAATGTTTAATACTAATTGTGACTGGGGAAGCCTTATTCATGGAATAGTTATTTCTCTTGAAGAGCAAAGAGCTTTAGGCAATGAAAATATTACTCCAGATATGATTCAATCATTAAAGATAGGTCTTATGGGACCATTAGCAGGAATTGGGGATAGTGTTGACCAAGGAATAGTAGCTACGATTCCGCTTGCTATATTTGTTCCTATGGCACTTAATGGCTCGGTTGTTGCAGCTTTTATACCAGCACTTATTTATTTAGCATGGTCATATGGATATTCATGGTTTCTAATAAATAAAGGTTATAAGTTAGGAAAAAATGCAGTTCTTGAAATCCTACATTCAGGGAAGATAAAAAAAGTTATTGATATTGCTAGTATAGTTGGCTTATTTATGATTGGGTGTTTGTCTTCATCATATGTTTCATTTAAAACCATTTGGACATTTACAAGTAGTTCAGCGGCAGAAGTATCTTTACAAAGCATTTTAGATGGTATGGTTCCAAAGTTATTACCATTTACTTTAGTTCTAGGAATGTATTTCTATATTACTAAAAGAGGACCAAGATACTTACGTATAATTGTTTTTACTATGATAATGGCTTTAATTTTAACATTCTTTGGAATTATATAGTTTTAGATACATAAAGCAAATTCATAACTATATATGAATTTGCTTTATGTTTAAGCAGCATATATGACGTTAAGTTAGAAAGGTAGTGAAAGGTATGAAAGTTTTAATTACTCCTAGAGGGTTTGCTAATTATGGATTAGATAAAGTTAGATATATGGAATCTAAGGGGTTAGAGGTTCATTATAATAATACTGGAAAGGCATACACAAAAGAAGAATTTTATAATTTAGCTTATGATGCAGATGCAATTATTGTTGGGGTAGATATAATTGACAAAGAATTAATTGATAAGTGTCCCAATTTAAAGGTTGTATGTAAATTCGGAGTTGGAACGGATAACATAGATGTAGATTATGCAAAAGAAAAAGGAATTATTGTTGGAAGAACAGTTGGATCTAATTCTAAAGCTGTTGCAGAACATGTAGTAGCATTAATGTTTGCAGATGCTAAAAATCTCTATAATACAGCTAAAGAAGTTAAAGAACATAAATGGAACAAGCCTACAGGTCAAGAGGTTAGCGGGAAAACAATTGGAATTATAGGATTTGGAATGATTGGAAAACACATTGCAAACTTTGCAAATGGATTAGGTATGAAAGTATATGCCTATGATGCTTTTGAAATTACAGATGAAACTGCAAAAGAGTTTAATGTGGAAAAGAAATCTTTTGAAGAAATTATTTCTGAAAGTGACTATGTATCTTTACATGTACCTCTTTTAGAATCTACTAAGAATATGCTTTCTACAGAAGAGTTTAAGAAAATGAAGAATGATGCTTGTTTAATTAATGCAGCAAGGGGCGGAATTGTTGATGAAGAGGCTTTATATGAAGCTTTAATTAACAAGGAAATTCGTTCAGCTTACTTTGATGTATATAGTACTGAGCCGCCTACAGAAGACGATAAATTACTTGCTTTAGATAATTTCATCTTAACACCTCATACAGCGGCAAGAACAATAGAATCAGAAAAAAGAACTTGTGAAATGTCGACTGAAATTATACTACAAAATTTATTAGGTTAGTTGGTGAGAGAATGTATAGTGAAATACAAGATTTTTTAACTAATATTAAAAAAGAGTTTGGTGAAAACCTAGATAACATTGATATAGAAAGTGTAAAAAAAGCTGCTGAAATAATATTAGAAAGCGAGAAAGTTGGAGGGCGTGTTCATGTTACAGGAATAGGCAAACCATCATATGTAGCTGGATATATTGCTTCTTTACTATCTAGTACAGGGACAAGTGCTTACGAATTACATGGTACAGAAGCTGTTCATGGTTCAAGTGGTCAAGTTAAAGCTGGAGATGTAGTTATTGCTATATCTAATAGTGGAGAAACTGTGGAGTTAAAGTCAACTATAGAGACTCTAACTATGAATGGAGCTCGTATTATTAGTTGTACAGGAAATAGTGAATCATGGTTAGCTAAGCATTCAGAAGTATGTTTAGTAGCTCATGTAAATATAGAAGGTGATAGCTTAAACAAACCACCACGAGCATCTATTTTATCGGAGCTATTGATTCTTCAGTGCCTAAGTATAGTATTACAAAAAGAGAAAAAGTTAGATTTAGATAAGTACCTAAAGTGGCATCCAGGTGGAAGTCTTGGTAAAAGTATAAGAGAAATGGAAAGAGAGTAGGAGTTTTTATGGCAAATTTAAATATTATAATTGGAACCCATGGAAGATTTGGTGAAGAAATCATTAAATCAGCAGAAATGATAGTTGGTAAAATGGAGAATGTTAGAGCAGTATCCTTATTACCCGAAATGTCTTTTGAAGAATTTATGCAGCAAGTTAAGGATATATTAGCTGAATTAGAAGGCGAGACAATAGCTTTAGTAGATTTATATGGAGGAACACCATGTAATGTGCTTACTGCTTTAACAAGGTCATATAATCATAATGTTATAACAGGTTTAAACTTACCTATGTTAATAGATCTCTATATTAATACATCAAATGCTGAAGAGATAGACGTAAAACAAGCAGTTGAGAATTGTATAAATAACTTAAGAGAAAGTGGAGTTCATACTAATAGTATGCTTGATTAGTTTCTACATTTCATAGAGTAAAATATGTTTAAAATTTAGGAGGAAAGTTATGTTTGAAGGAATTATTACACCAATTGTTACAGCATTTAATCGTGACAAAGAACAATCAATTAATTATAAAGCTACTGAGGACTTAATAAACCACTTAATAGAAAAAGGTGTTAATGGAATCTTTATTTTAGGAAGTAATGGTGAGTTTCACGTTATAGATGAAGAAGAGAAAGTTGAATTTGCTAAGAAAGTAATAGAAATAGTTAATCATAGAGTTCCTGTTTTTGTAGGAACTGGTGCATGTTCAACAAAAGAAACTATACGTTTATCTAAAAAAATGGAGGAAGTGGGTGCAGATGCCCTTTCAGTTATAAGTCCATACTTTATAAAACCTAACGATGAAGAATTATATAATCATTTTAAGGATGTTGCTGATTCCGTAAAAATTCCAATTGTATTATATAATATTCCTAAATTAACAGGAGGCAATATTTCAAAAGAGGTAGCTGAACGTTTAGCAGAAATAGATAATATTAAAGCTATTAAAGATAGTAGTGGAGAACTAGAAAATTTAAAAGGATATATTGAAGCTGGTAGGGGCAAAGAGTTCAATGTATTAGTAGGGTCAGATTCTAAGATTTCAGAAGGTTATAGTTTAGGAGCTACTGGAGCAATAGCAGGCACTAGTAATGTTATAACAGAAGTTTTAGTAAAGCTTGATAAGGCACTTAAAACAAATGCTGTTGATGAAGCTAAAAAATTGCAAGCAGATATTGATGTTTTAAGAGATGTTTTAAAATTAGGAACAGTTCCATCAATAATGAAAAGATCAGTAGAACTAGCTAATATAGCAGAAGTAGGACCTGCAAGAAAACCTGTTAGAGAAGTAAATCAAGAAGTTGATGAAAAAATTAAAAAAATGCTAAATTATTATAAATTATAGACTGTTAATTGATTCAGATTTTAATAGTGGTTGTTCTATTAAAATCTGAATCAATTTAAGTATATTAGAAACTATGTTTAGGGGGAAGAGTTATAGGAGAAGAGCTTGCTTTTATGATAATTTATATATGGTTAAATACAATATTTATAGGAAAGCACCATACAAGAAGATTAGAGCAAATAAGCGATTATGAAAGGTCTTAAAAACTAATTTCTTTAATTTTATGTAAATGTGCTAAAATATTAATTAACCAGAATAAGAGAGGCAAAAAATATGATGTTAGTTGATATTTTTAAAGAGTTTATTAGTGTTGTTCAAGAAAATAAAAAATATACTATAGGGCTATTGAATGAAGCAGGTAGAGTTATTTCTTGCAGTAAGGAAGAATATATAGGAAAATGTTTTAATGTAGATGACTCTAATTCTAATAATGTATTTTATGCTATTAGAGTTAAAAGTGAAAAGTATGGATACATTTGGGTTGAAGGTGAGGATGAGAATCTTAAGATGATAAGTAGTCTTCTTATAGACTCTTTAACAACACGGCTAATGTATGAGATAAACAATAGTTCTTTAAAGCAAAAAGTTACTAAGGACGATGAATTAATTAAATATTTGCTCAATGAAGAGCAGTTTGATTTAAATAATATTTTAGAGTTAATCAATCAGTTAGGAATTGATGAAAATAAAACCAGGGCGGCTATATATATTGTTAATAAAAAAGGGCATAACTTAGATGAAGTTATGCGTCTTAAATTAAGAGCCGATAGCAAGCAGTTGATATATTCACTACTCAATAATAAAAGTCTGATATTGTTTAAAGACATGCCAACTGGTTTAGATAATGTTGAAGCTAAAAGATACTTTAAGAAGTATATTAGAAGCTTGCAAGATTGGGGATTGCAAGGGTGCTATTATATGGTAGGATCTATGCAGGATAAACTTAGGCAGTATAGTGTAAGTTACCAAAATTGCTTGTGGATTGAAAAGAATATAAATTATCAAGTGGATGAACCAGTATTCTTTACGGATTATTTATTTGAATATTTTGTTTCCAAAATTCATTTAGATGATGCAAGAAATATTTTTGATTTTTATAGTGATAGAGGAAAAGGGATAGATATTGACGAATTTACTAGTATTGCAAATCAATTACTTATAAATGATTACAATATTACTCAGACTGCAGATGATTTATTTTTACATAAGAATACTTTAATTTATAAACTTAAGAAGTACGAACAAGTCTTTAATATTGATATTAGGGGAGATTTTAAAGGAAAGTTCTTGATGGTATTAATTGCCAATACATTGAAGGAATATCAAAGACAGAAACAGGTTGGTGAAAAAATATGAGCACAAAAATTAAGCTTGCACGTATTGATAAAAGATTATTGCATGCCACAGTAGCTTTAAACTGGAATCAGTTTTTAAATGCTAACTATGTGGTAATAGTAGATCCAAGTTATAGCAATGACCCTTTCATTATTAAAGTAATGCAGCTATGTCTTCCAGAGCCAATGAAAGTTAAGATTTTTTCTATAAAAGAACTACTAGATTTTATAGAAAATGATAGCAGTACAAAACGTAATTTAATGGTTATATTTAAAGATTTAGAAGTTGCTAAGGATGCTGTTGAAGCAGGATTTAAAGTAAATGAAATTCAAATTCCTTATCCAGCAAGTCGCATAGTTATAAAGAAGCTTTCTGACTTTTTTTCTGCTAAAGAGATAAAGTATATACGCTTTATTCAGGAAAAAGGTATTAAACTTTTTTTCCAAACTTCTCCTATGGATAACAAGGAGTACTCTGTATTTAGAAAAGAATAAAAATAAGGTTGATGCGTATAGGCACCAACCTTATTTTTTAGGAACATCTTTCTTTTAGTTTCTCATCTAAAAGCTCTTTTGCAAGTTTAGGATTTGCTTTACCCTTTGAAGCTTTCATTATTTGTCCCATTAAGAATCCAGCTGCTTGAGGTTTTCCAGAGGAGAAATCAGCTATGGATTGTGGGTTGTTATCCAAAACTTCTATTATTAATTGTTCAAGTTCTGAACTATCACTTATTTGAGAAAGTCCTTTAGCTTTTACTATTTCATCTGGAGAAGCACCAGTTTTGAACATTTCTTCAAATACTTCTTTACCAACTGTTGTACTTATAGTTCCAGCTTCAATTATTTTGATAAGATCAAATAGTGCTTTAGGATCTAAAGATATAGAAGTAATTCCTTCAGAAGAATCTCCATCAACCTCTTTTAGAAGTCTTAACATATCTCCAAGTACCCAGTTAGCTACAGATTTAGGGTTAGCACCTAAGGAAACAGTTTCCTCATAGAAAGAAGATAGAACCTTATCATCTATTATGATCCCAACTTCTTTCTCTGATAGTCCATAGCTTTTAATAAATCTTTCTTTTTTAACTCTTGGCATTTCGGGAAGAGTTGCTTTTATACTTTCTATTTGTTCTTCCTGGATTATTATTGGAACTAGATCTGGTTCAGGGAAGTATCTGTAATCATGAGCATCTTCTTTACTTCTCATAGGAATAGTTTTTCCTTTTCCATTATCCCATCTTCTAGTTTCTTGTTTTATTTTATATTCTTCGCCATAGGTGTAAAGCTCTCTTTGACGTTTTTCTTCTTTTTCTAATGCTTTTTGAAGTTCTTTAAAAGAGTTGATGTTTTTAATTTCAACTTTAGTGTTTAGAACATCTTCACCAAATCTTCTTATAGAAATGTTAGCATCACATCTTATTGAACCTTGTTCCATTCTACAATCTGATACATCTGCATATTGAAGAATGGATCTTAAAGTTCTTAAGAAAGTTACAGCTTCTTCAGGTGAACGCATATCTGGTTCAGATACTATTTCAATAAGCGGAACCCCTACACGGTTATAGTCAATTAGAGAGATGCCGTCATCATCAAGGTGAATTAATTTACCTGCATCTTCTTCTATATGAATTCTGTTTAATTGAACTCTTTTTGTTTTTCCACCTACTTCAATATCAACATGACCACCGCTGCAGATAGGCAAGTCAAATTGAGAAGTTTGGAAGGCCTTTGGAAGGTCAGGGTAGAAGTAGTTTTTTCTATCCATTTTATTTAGTTTATTAATTTCACAGTTTAATGAAGTCCCTGCTTTTATTGCATAGTTAACCACTTCTTCATTAAGTACAGGAAGAGTTCCAGGTAATCCTAAGCATATAGGGCAAGTGTTTTTATTAGGCTCTGCACCAAACTCAGTAGAGCAGGAGCAGAATATTTTAGATTTTGTTTTTAGTTCGGCATGTATTTCAAGACCTATGACTGTTTCAAAACTCATAATATATCCTTCCTTTCTTTATTGCACTGGTGCTAGAGTAGATACTTTTAGTTCTTGCTCTAAAGCATAAGCTGTTTTTAATATTTTTTCTTCACCAAAGTGAGGCCCAAGTATTTGAAGTCCTATTGGTAATCCTTCTTTGCTTAAAGCACAAGGAATTGAAATTGCAGGAATACCAGCAAGGTTTGCATTAACTGTGTAAATATCGGCAAGATACATTGATAATGGATCTTCAGATTTTTCTCCACATTTAAATGCAACAGTAGGAGTAGTAGGACTTAAGATTACATCATATTCATCAAAAGCTTTCTTAAACTCTTCTTTAATTTTCTTTTTTAGTTTGTGAGCTCTGTTGTAGTAAGCATCATAGTATCCAGAAGATAAAGCGTAAGTTCCAAGCATTATTCTTCTTTTAACCTCTTTACCAAAAGCTTCAGTTCTACTTTTAACCATTAAATCATCAATGTTTGAAAATTCTTCAGGTCTGTAACCGTATCTTACGCCATCAAATCTAGCTAAGTTAGAACTAGCTTCAGCAGAAGAGATTATATAGTATGCAGACAGTCCTTCTTCAGTTATAGGAAGAGACATCTCACTAACCTCAGCACCAAGATCCTTTAACACTTGTATAGATTGTTTTATTGAATCACTGATTTCTTCATCAAGACTGCTTTGGAAAAATTCTTTAGGAACTCCTATCTTCATTCCTTTAACACCATCAGCTAAAGTGCTTAAATAATCACTTTTTATTTCACCTTTATAAGAAGTTGAATCAAGAGAATCTTCTCCTTGAATAACTTCTAAAGTTAAAGCTGCATCTGTAACAGATTTAGAGAATGGTCCTATTTGATCTAAAGAAGAACCAAAAGCTATAAGACCAAATCTTGATACTATTCCATAGGTTGGTTTAAAGCCTACAACACCACAAAAAGCAGCTGGTTGTCTTATAGAGCCACCAGTATCTGATCCTAAAGAAATAGGAGATAAACCAGCAGCAACAACAGCGGCAGAACCACCAGATGAACCACCAGGAACTCTAGTTAAATCCCATGGATTTTTTGTTGTCTTAAAGGAAGAGTTTTCTGTAGAAGAACCCATAGCGAACTCATCCATATTAGTTTTACCTATTATTATGGCATCTTCTTTAAGAAGCTTTTTTATAACTGTAGCATCATAAGGAGGAACAAAGTCTCCAAGCATTTTTGATGCACAAGTAGTTAATGTACCATCAGTACAAATATTATCTTTTATAGCGATAGGAACTCCAGCAAGTCTTCCGACAGGTTCACCAGCTGCAATTTTTTCATCAACTTCCTTAGCTCTTTCTAAAGCTTTTTCTTCGCAAAGCGTTATATAAGCTTGAACCTTAGGTTCAACTTCTTTAATTCTATCAAATAGAGCTGTTACTACTTCAACAGCAGTAAAGCGTCTAGCTATAATACTTTCTCTAATTTCATTTGCTTGTAATAATTCAATTTGCATTTATATTCACCACCTATTCAATAATCTTTGGAACCATTATTGCAGTATCTCTCATAGATTTTGTATTAGAGAATAACTTCTTCTTATCCTCAAATACCGTCATTTCATCTTTTCTTAGAACTGGTTTTAAATCCTCAGAAAAAATATTCAAATCAATATCACTTAAATCAAATTTGTCTATAGTTTCGAAATGAGTTAAGATACTTTCAAATTCTCCTGCAAGCTTTTCAGCTTCTTCCTCTGTAAATTTAAGTTTAGCTAGTTTTGAAATATATTCTACATTTTCAACAGTAACTTTCATTTTTACAATCCTCCTATGGTTCTAATCTTTTTAAATCTCTTGGTAGAAGAGTAGCTTCTCTTATATTTTCTAAATCCAATATTTTTAGGGTAAGTCTTTCAAGGCCTATAGCAAAACCGCCGTGAGGTGGCATTCCATATTTAAAACTATCTAGATAGAAACCAAAATCCTCTGGGTTTAAACCAAACTTTCTGATGTTTGCGGCTAACATATCATAGTCATGTATTCTTTGACCGCCAGTTGTAATTTCTAGACCTTTATATATTAAATCAAAGCTTTTTGTAAGTTCAGGTCTTTCACTATCAGGCATTGCATACATAGGTCTCTTTGATACTGGGTATTCAGTAAGGAAAACAAAATCACAATCGTAAGTTTCTTTTATATACTTTGATAAAAGGACTTCTCCTTCAGCATCTATATTTCCTACTGGAGATTTTTTGTTGAATTTCTCTAATAAGATTTCTTGTGCTTTAGCTAATGGCATTCTAGGAATTTCCAATTTATCAGGAAGTTCAATTCCATACATTTGAAGTTCTTTTGGACACTTTTCTTTAAGGGTTTTAAACAAATAGTTTAAGAAACCTTCTTCTAAGTCCATAACTTCATATTCATCTTTTATAAAGCCCATTTCAACGTCTAAACTCACATATTCACTTAAGTGTCTCCAAGTTCCATGAAGTTCAGCTCTATATGCATGACCTACTTCAAAAACTCTTTCAAATCCAGCTCCAACCATCATTTGTTTATAGAACTGTGGACTTTGTGATAAAAATGCACGTTTGTTAAAGTAGTTAACAGTGAACATTTCAGATCCACCCTCAGTACTAGATGAGATTATCTTAGGTGTATGAATTTCAGAAAATCTTAAGTCCTTTAAGTAGGTTCTAAAAGCATCACCAATTTCTTCTTGAATTTTAAATACAGCTCTTGTTTTAGGCGATCTTAAACTTAAACTTCTGTAATCCAATTGTTTCTCTAATGAAGCCTTTTGTTTGTAGCTGTTTACTTCAAAAGGTAATTTATCATAAAATGCCTTTCCAATTACAGTGATTCCTTTAGATATAAGTTCTACACCACCAGGTGCCTTTTCATTTTCAACTTTATCCCCAATTGCCTCAACACTCATTTCAAGTCTTAAGTCTTTAATTTCATCTTTATCAACAACTAGTTGAATTATTCCAGTTTTATCTCTTAAATGAAGAAATGTTATCTTACCAAGGTCGTGAATTTTATGAACCCACCCTTTAACTAAGACACTTTCTTCAGTTGTTTCTTTTACATCGCATACATAAGTTCTTTTCATTTTCTAATAGCCTCCTATAATTTTTAATACTTATTGCATATTTTTATAAACAAAAAAACCGCCCTCTATACCATAAATTGGTATAGGGACGGTTAAAATTCCGCGGTGCCACCCTAGTTAACATAGTAAATTTAGAAGCCGTAAGAATAAAAAAACCGTCCTTATACTTACGTATAGGAACGGATATCCGCGGTGCCACCCTAAATTAGCTAATGCTCACTCATATTGATACAAAAACTCTAACTTGTTTTTATATCTAGTCATTTTAACGGTTGACTACCGGCTAAGTCTACTTTTTACATTTCGGTTAGCATCTCAAAGGTGTTCTTCGATACATACATCATACTGGGCTTTCACCATCCCCAAGCTCGCTAAAAATCAAGTTATGTATTTACTCTCCTCGTCATAGATTAAGAGTTAAATATTGTTTTTCTTATTATATTATTATATAAATAAAAAATCAATAGTATTTTTAAAAAAAGTTTAATATCTTATTTTGAAAATAATTAAATATGGTTTATGCTATAATAATTTAAAAGTAGTTTACTAAGGTTTTTAGCAAGGAGTGTAGCAAATGAATGAAGTAAAACTAGCAATATTTGATATGGATGGGCTTATGTTTGATACAGAAATGCTTACTAAAAGAGCATGGATGGAAATAGGGAAAACTTATAATTATGATATAACTTTAGATTTTTTACTTGGACTTTTAGGAATGAATAAAACTTCAATATCAAATAGATTTAAAAGTATACACGGAGAAGACTTTCCATTTGATAAGCTATATGTAGAACAAGGCAAGGTTGTTAATAGGATAATAGAAGAGGAAGGCCTTGGAGTAAAAGAGGGACTTATAGAACTTCTTGATTTTCTAGATGAAAAAGGTATAAAGAAAGCTGTAGCAACATCTAGCAGTAGAGAAAGAGCTGAAAGATTATTATCTATAGCTGGTATATTAGATAGATTTGATAGAGTAATATGTGGGGATGAAGTAACAAAAGGAAAACCAGACCCCGAGATATTTTTAACGGTATGTAGGAAGCTAGATGTTGAACCTAAGGAAGCTATTGTTTTCGAGGATTCGGAAAGAGGATTAGAAGCAGCAGTTGCTGGAGGTATAAAATGTGTAATCATACCAGATTTAGTTGAGCCTTCTGAGAAACATGTAGGTTTAGCTTATGCTAAACTTAAGAGCTTACTAGAAGTTATTAATTTAAAATAACATCTAAAAACCTTTATAAACTAATAATTTATAGAGGTTTTTTATAAACATATTCCAAATTAAGTATATAAAGTACATACAATCTTTTACGAATATATGATATGTATAGTATAATATATAATATTGTATATTTTAATATGTGGAGGCCAATAATGCTTAAAAATTGTATGGAAGATATGGTTAATGATATGTTACCAGATTTATTAGAGAAATACGAAGGAATATGCACTTGTGAAAAGTGTATTCAAGATATAAAAGCAATAGCTTTAAATAATCTACAACCTTTGTATGGAGTAACTGAAAAAGGAATATTATATATAAAAGCAAATCAATTAGGAACTCAATTTAAAATAGATATTGCAAATCAACTAATAAAAGCCATAGATAAAGTATCTTTAAACATAAAGCACGTATAGAAAAACTGAAGATAGTTTTGGAGGAAGCATATTATGTACATAAATAGAACATCTTTTAAAGTAAGATATGTAGAAACAGATAAAATGGGGATTGTTCACCACTCTAACTATTATCCTTGGTTTGAGATAGGTAGAGGAGAGTTTATAAAAGAAACAGATATATCATATAAAGATATGGAAACGCAAGGAATTCTTATGCCTTTAGCAGAAAGTTATTGTAAATACATAATTCCTGCAAAATATGAGGATCTAATTACAATAGAAACGTGGATAGAAACCCTGAGTCCAGTAAAAGTTATTTTTAACTATAAAGTCATAAGAGAAGAGGATGGAGTACTTTTAGCAAAAGGGAGTACTACTCATGCCTTTGTTAATAGTGATTTTAAGATAATAAATATTAAAAAGTTAAATAATATAATTTGGGATAAAATAAGTGCATTAACCATATAAAAGACTACACTATTCTTAAAAAAGATAGTGTAGCCTTTTTATTTAAGTTAAATTATAGTAAAAAAGTTTATTATAAATTCACTGGATGTAATTTCTATGTTTAAGTTATAATAATCTATAAAGTGAAATGTGATTTGTAAGGGAGTGATAATTAATGAATATAGA
Source organism: Clostridium sp. UBA1652 (assembly GCF_002320975.1). Classification (NCBI taxonomy): domain Bacteria; kingdom Bacillati; phylum Bacillota; class Clostridia; order Eubacteriales; family Clostridiaceae; genus Clostridium; species Clostridium sp. UBA1652. The sequence continues at coordinate 39,691 of NZ_DCLI01000001.1, read as the reverse complement.
GAATGCAATTTATAGAAGAAAGTCAGTAAGAAAGTACAAAAACAGTAGTATTTCAGAAGAAGACTTTGATTTTATCAATAAACTAATAAAAGAGGTTCCAAGATTATATCCAAAGATAGAAATGAATATTGAACTTATTAAAGATGGTAAAAAGATTCAAGATATAAGTAAGGGGATAGTGGGAAGTTATGGGAAGATAGAAGCCCCACATTATTTAGTAATTACTTCAGAGGAGAAAAGTGGATATCTAGAAAATATAGGATATACGCTTGAGGAAATAGTTTTAGAACTAGCTGATAGAGGGATAGGAACTTGTTGGATAGGTGGATTTATAAAGAAAAATTTATTAAAAGATGTAATGACTATAAAAGAAAATCACAAGCCTGTAATAGTAATTTCTTTTGGTTATCCTGAAAATGAACAGGAATTAGATGTTAAAGAGTCAAGCTCTTTTAAAAGAAAAAAACTTGAGGAAGTTATATATGAACCTTTTGAAGATAAATGGGTGAAAATATTTGATAAAGTTAGAGTAGCTCCATCGGCGGTTAATCTTCAACCTTGGGTATTTACTATGGAAGGCGACGCTAAAATAGAAGCCTTTGCTAAAACTGGTAACTTAATCACTAAAAAACTTATGCATTTTAGTGATTTGGATGTAGGAATAGCAATAAAACATTTGGAATTAGCATGTAAAGAAGAAAATATAAAAACTATTTACACAAAGACTCCACATGATTTAAAGGGGCTAAAGTATATTTTAACAATAGAATTAGAAAATATTTAATAAAAATAAGAGCAGAGAGATCTGTTCTTATTTTTTTCAAGGAATTTAATGGAGCATGAGAAGCAGCTTCTACAGATTCAGCAACTCTTTTGTATAAATCTTATAAAACTCTTAAGATTTACTAACTTTAACCTTAATAGTGATTAATTTTAAGAAAAATATGGTAATGTAATAAATAAGATGAAACAAAGGGGGCAAATTATGAAGATATTTTTAAAGTACGTACTAAAGAGCATGTTAGAAAAAAAAGCAAGATTTTTTCTTTTGCTTATAGCTATAGTACTTAGCACAGGATTATTTGTAGGGAGCATGGGAGCAGTAGATGCAGCTATAGACAGTTTTGTAAAACCACAGCTAGAACAACTTGAAAATAAAGATGTATATGTATCAGCTAAAGATGGGGCAATGGCCTTTGACTTAGAGGGGTTAAAGTTAGATGGACTAAAAGATATAGTGCCTGAAATAAGAAGTAGTTTTATATATGATACAGATGATATGCAGACTATACAAGTAATAGGGAGAGAAGAGAAGTATATAAACAAAGATGTATTTATAGATGGAAATGAATTAAAAGATTTTAATGGAGAGAAGTGTATAATTTCCAAAAGAGTAAGTGAAGAGTTTGATCTTAAAGTTGGGGATAAATTAAATACACTACTTAATGGAGAGAAAGTTAGCTTAGAAATCTCAAAAATTTCAGCTAATCAAGGAGTTTTTTATGGGGATACAAAAGAGAATTTTCAGATACTAGTTCCTTATAAATATTTAGCTGAAAAGTTTAATATGAAAGGTAAATATAATGTTGCATTTGGGAATAAAGCAGAATCAAATATTAAAGATTCAATAGAAAAATTTAATGATGCTAATACTAACTTTATAGCAGAAGAACTTTATAATGAAGATGCTGTAAAAAGTCAAGTTGCACAAATAAATAACATGCTTTACATGATGTTATTAGTAGTTGTATTTATGAGCAGTATTATAATATATAGTTCTTTTAAATTAACAGTAACAGAGAGAATGCCTATTATAGGAACATTCTTAAGTCAAGGTGCAACTAGAGGGACTATAAGAAGAATATTATATTTAGAAAGTTTGTGTTATGGAGTTTTAGGAGGGGTAATAGGTAATGGTTTAGGAATTGGAATATTATACCTAATAAATTATATTATATCTCCTTTAAAAGAGTATGGAATACTACAACAACCTAATATAAATATTAGATATTTAATGTATGGGTTAGTATTTTCAATATTACTATCTGTTGCATCGGCTATAGTACCGATTATAAAGACGAATAAACTTCAAGTTAAGGAAGTTATATTAAATACCTCAGATAGCTCAGAACATATAGGAATAGGGAAATTTGTAGCAGGCATAATACTTCTACTTGGAGTGATTATTGTAAACTCACTTAAAACTAAATGGCTAATTAGTATAAGCCCAGTATTATTTTTATTAGCAATAATTGCAGTAATACTAATTTATCCTAAGGTTGTAGAGTTTATATCAAAAAATATATTTTCTAAGCTTAGGGATACTAATCCTATAAATGCACTAGCTTTAAATAACATGAGCACATCAAAAGTTTTGCTTGGAAATATTAACTTAATGAATATAGCAATTATATCTATTATAATGATAAATTCTTTAAGCGTTAGTATAAAAGATGTAGTAGTAGAAGCTTATGAAAAATTACACTATAGTATAGAAATAAATGTTCCTGAAAGTGGTGCCTTTGATCTTAAGGAAAAGGTATTAGATATACTTAAAGAAGAACCTAATGTTGTTCAAAGTTCAATACAAAGACAGCAATATGCTAGTGGAGAGATTAAGGGCAATAATTATTCTGTTATGGGAATAGAGCCAGATAAATATTTAGCCTTTGATAATTATCTAAACTGGGATAAAGAAGAATATAAAGAATTTGAAAATGGTAGTTTAAATGATGTTGTTATAACTGAAAAGATAGCAGAAAAAGTAAAATTGAAAAAAGGCGATAGCTTTGATATGAAAGTTGGAACTACCAATAAAAGCTATAATGTTGTAGGGATTATTGATGGTAAATTATATAACAATGGAGCGGTTGTTTTTATAAATTATAAGGGTCTACCAAAAGAATATGTAGATAGTGCGTCTATACAATTTTACTTAAATACTACAGGACGTTCAGCAGATGTAAAAGAAAATATTAATAAGAAAATAAGAGCCCTTGGAGGCAGTGTTTTAACATTTGAAGAAACAAAAGCAAGAAATGTTGAAAATAACAAACAACTTACAGATATATTGAGTATATTCTCATTTATGTCGGTTGTTATAGGAGCTTTTGGAGTTTTAAATAATATAGGGATAAGTTTTATTCAGAGAAAAAAAGACTTAGCAGTTTTAAGTTCAGTAGGTATGAGTAAATTCCAAAGAAATAAAATGCTTATAATAGAGTCAATTCTAACAGTAGTATGGTCAATAATCATAGTAACACCATTTTCATATCTCGGCATGTCTATAATGAGCAAGATAAGTAAGTTATTGGGATTTGATATGGAGGTTGTATTTAATATAAAATTTGTGCCTGTAATTTTCCTAGTGTCACTGGCAATAGTTTTAATAGCAACAATACCAGTACTATTTAAAAGTAAAAAACTATCTATTATAGAAGAATTAAAATATGAGTAGGAGGAAAAGAAATGAGAGCAATAGAAGTATTTGATTTAAATAAAAATTTTAAGGTAGGGAAAGAAGAGATAAACGTTCTTAAGGATTTAAACTTTTCTGTGGATAAGGGAGAATTTCTTTCTATAATGGGTCCATCAGGTTGTGGAAAGTCTACACTTTTGTATCTACTAGGAGGATTAGATAAACCCTCAAGCGGTATAGTAAATGTTAATGGGAAAGATTTAAGCAAATTAAGTGAAAAACAAAAAAGTATAATGAAAAGAAGAGAGCTTGGATTTGTATTTCAGTTTTATAATTTAGTTCCTAACCTTTCTGTAGAAGATAATATTTTACTTCCAATAATTTTAGATGGAGGAAAGATAAAAGATTATTCACGTAAGCTTACTGAAATATTAGATAGAATAGAGATGAGTCATAAGAGAAAAGTGACGCCAAGAGAATTGTCTGGTGGGCAACAGCAAAGAGTTGCAATAGCTAGAGCATTAGTATTTGAACCAGATATAATATTAGCAGATGAACCTATAGGAAACTTAGATTCAAAGACAGGTACGGAAATAATGAGACTGTTCAAAAATATAAATAAGGACTTAGGAAAAACAATAATACAAGTTACTCATTCACAAGAATCGGCAGCTTATGGAACATCAATATTGAAACTAAGAGATGGAGAAATTGTAGTTAGAGAAGAAGTTGCATCATAGCAATTTAATTTGGTTTAATTATTTTGCTGATTGTAATAGATGTAAATTTAAATAAAACTTTATAAAGTTTAATAAAAAAAGCAGCATTAAGCTGCTTTTTTATTTTATATAATATATTTTTATTGTTGTATACCTAAGTACATAGATACTTGAGTACCTGAGTACTCAGGTACTCAAGTATTCAACTATTAAATTAGATAAACTATTTTAAATCTTTTACGCCCGTTTCTAAAATTTCCATTTGCAATAAAGTTTGTTCATCAGTAATAGTTTTTTCTTTTCCATTTATAATAGCTTCGTATAAATCATCATAAACTCTTCCATAATCACCATCAACTGATTTAACTTTTTCTTCATGAGTTACGCCTTCATCATCTATATAAGTTAGAGTCCCGTAGTGTTCAAGAGTATCAATACCAAAATCTTTATTATCAGGCATATGGAATAGTTTTAAGTGTTCTTCTTGGCGATCTTTAGTTTGTTTAACGAAGCATCCTTTTTTACCATATACAACAAAACTTGGTCTTTCTTTTAATCTAAAGTAACTAGATTTAACGGACACCTTTAAAATTCCATAATATAAATCTAAATCAAAATAATCGTTCATTCTTCCTGAACCTAATAATTGTCTAACATCATAATGAATGTCGTCAGGTTTTCCAAAATAGCTTATTACTTGATCTAAAGTATGGCAGCCATGTCCATATAAATAAGAAAAGTGAGGAATAAAATTAGTTACTGATTCAGGAACTTCAGGACGATAATAATCATAATGCATCTCAACTTCAAGTAATTCTCCAAGCTTGCCTTCTTCAATAACTTTTTGAACTGTTAAGAAATCACTGTCAAAACGTCTATTTTGATACGCTTGAACAATTAATCCTTTTTCCTTTGCAAGTTCAAATATTTCTTTAGCTTGAGTTGATGTTTCCATAAAAGGTTTTTCAACTAAACAATGTTTATTATGTTCTAAAACCATTTTTGAATATTCATAATGACTATCATGTCTTGTGCAGACTACTATAAGCTGTATATCTTCATCATTTAATAGCTCATCTAAGTCAGAAGTGTAGTTTACACCTTCTATTCTAGCCCAACTTTCGTGTTTAGGGTTTCTTTGATATATTGTTTTAACTTTTATATTTTCTCTTCTCAAAACGAATGGTAGATGATATCTATTTGTACTTTTACCATTGCCTATATAACCAATTGTAAGCATAATACCCTCCTTAAAATATGATATACTTAATTTTAACATAAATTTAAAAGTAAAAAGACTTGAAGTGTTATAATTAGATGAAAAATAATGCTGAGTTATGTTAATAATTATGATAATAAAGATTTTGTAGAGGTGTTTTAAGTTGATTGATAGAGGATTAGAACTGTTAGAAAGATATTTTGGATACAAGAGTTTTAGAAGAGGACAAGACGATATTATTAAAAATATCGTTGAAGGTAATGATGTATTAGCAATTATGCCAACAGGGGGAGGTAAGTCTATCTGTTATCAAATTCCTGCACTTATGTTGGAAGGAATGACAGTAGTAATTTCTCCATTGATTTCTTTAATGAAGGATCAGGTTGATACTATTAAAGAAATGGGAATAGAGGCAGCCTATATAAATAGTTCATTATCAACTAATGAATTTAAAGAAGTATTAGATGGAATAAGAAGTGATAGATTTAAAATTATATATGTTGCTCCAGAACGACTTGAGTCTTATGAGTTTTTAGCTATACTTGGAGAGAAAAATATATCACAAGTAGCAATAGATGAAGCTCATTGTGTATCTCAATGGGGACATGATTTTAGAACAAGCTACAGAAAGATACCTTTTTTTATTAATAGCTTAAGGAATAGACCTATAATAACTGCTTTTACAGCAACAGCCACAAATGAAGTAAGGGAAGATATCATTAATATTTTATCTCTTAAGACTCCAAAAGTATTTATATCAGGCTTTGATAGAGAAAACCTTAAGATAACTATAGTAAAATCAGGTAGTAAAAAGGACTATCTTTTAGATTACATAAATAATCATAAAGAAGATTCAGGTATAATATATGCAGCTACCCGTAAAGAAGTAGATGCAGCTTATACATTACTTTTGAAGAAGGGTTTTTCTGTAGGAAGATATCATGCAGGCTTATCTGACAATGAAAGAGAAAAAAATCAAGAGGATTTTATCTACGATAGAGTTAATATTATGGTGGCTACAAATGCTTTTGGTATGGGAATAGATAAATCTAATATTAGATATGTTATTCATTATAATATGCCTAAAAATATAGAAAGCTACTATCAAGAAATAGGTAGGGCAGGTAGAGATGGTTTAGATAGCGAATGTGTATTGTTATTTACTCCTGGAGATGTGCAAACTCAAAAGTATCTAATTGAAATGAGTATAGAAAATCCAGAGAGAAAAAGTAATCAATATAAAATGCTTCAATATATGGTTGATATGATTCACTCGAATGATTGTTATAGAAGATTTATACTTAACTATTTTGGAGATGAGTATCCTAAGGATTGTAACAACTGTAGTAATTGTGAAAGTGAAGGAGAAATAGTAGATAGAACCTTAGATGCACAGAAGGTTTTATCCTGTATATATAGAATGAAGAGAAGCTTTGGTTCTACAATGATTGTAGATGTACTTAGAGCATCGAAGAATAAGAAACTTCAAGAGTTTAAGTTCAATGAATTATCTACCTATGGAATAATGAAGGAGTTCTCCAAAGAAGATTTGAAGAACTTCATAAATACTCTTATTTCTCATGGATATATGGATATGGTAGAGGGAACTTACCCAGTTATTAGATTAAATGATAGATCTATAAAAGTATTAAAGGGAGAAGAACAGGTTAAATTCAAAGAAATCAAGGTGGAAAGAGTATTTAAGCTTGACGATTCATTATATGAAGAGCTTAGAACTTTAAGAAGAGAGATTTCGGAGAGAGAGGGAGTTCCTCCTTACATAATATTCCCTGATGTAACATTAAAGGATATGTCTATAAAACATCCAGTTAATAAAGAACAAATGCTTTTAATATCTGGAGTAGGTGAGGTTAAGTATAGTAAATATGGTGAGGAATTTGAAAAGCTAATACTAAAATATTTAGAGAAAAATAGAGCTGTTTTAGACGATGAAGCATTTTATGTTTCAACTGATGAAAGATTATTAGAAGAACTAATGAAGGTTAGAAATGCTATAGCTAAAAAAGAAAATCAACTTCCTCAAGCTGTAATAGCTAAAAATACATTAAAAGAAATAAGTGGAAGGTATCCTAGAGATACGGATAACTTAAAGGATATAACAGGTCTTGGACCTAAGAAAATAGAAAGATATTCAGAGAAAATCTTAGAAATAGTAAATAACTATGTATTAGAAAATGGTATTGACGTTAAGTGGAGAGATAAGAAAAGAAATAAGCTGATAATAGATGGGGAGCATAGAAAGCCGGATGAAATTGCCATAGACATGCTTAAGGAAGGACAGGAACTTCAATATATTTCCCAGGAATTAGAGGTTTCAATATCTACAGTATTAGGTTATGTTACTTACTATTTAGAGTCAGGAAGAGAACTAGACTTTAACTTAGATATAAGAGGGTTATACACAGAAGAGGAGAGAGCTTTAATTATAAATGAGTGCAGAAGCTCGGGTTACAGCTCTATAAGTTCAATAAAGAGAAAACTTCCTGATAACATAAAATATGAGAGTATAAGGGCAGTTATTTTGGATGAATACTATCTTAAAGACAAGGTTTAATGGAAGGAATGGGATTATGAATATAGATTCAAAGATGCTAACGCCTAAGGTGAGTATAGCGCCTATGGTGGACAGAACAGATAGACACTTTAGATATTTTGCTAGAATTATTACTAAAAAAGCTTTGTTATATACAGAGATGGTAACAGCACAAGCTATAATAAATGGGAAAAGAGATAGGTTATTAGATTTTGATTCTTTTGAGAAGCCTATTTCCTTACAGATTGCAGGTTCTACTCTAGAAGATGTATATAATGCAGTAAAATTAGCTGAAGATTGGGATTATGATGAAATAAATTTAAATGCTGGTTGTCCTTCTGATAGAGTAGCTGGAAATGAGATGGGAGCATGTCTTATGGCTTATCCTGAACTTGTAAGAGATATGATTAAAGCTATGAAAGAAGCTACTAAGAAACCTGTAACTCTAAAACATAGAATAGGTATTGAAGGGAAAAATATACTGCCAGCTAGTTTTGAGAGAACTTTATTAGATAGATATGAAGATATGATTAACTTTATAGACAAGGTTGCAGAAGCTAATCCAGATAGATATACAATACATGCAAGAATAGCTATTTTAGAAGGACTAAGTCCAAAAGAGAACAGAGAAATACCTCCATTAAGATATGAAGAGGTGTATAAGGTTAAGAAAGAGAAACCTAATCTACAAGTAGAAATTAATGGTGGAATAAAAACTATAGAAGAAATTGAAAAACATTTAAATTATGTAGATAGTGTTATGATAGGAAGAGCTGCCTATGATAATCCTATTATTCTTAGGGAAGTAGATAAATTCTTTAAAGATGGTGAGATAAATAATATATCGAGAAGAGAAATAATAGAAGAATTTATTCCTTATATTGAAACCCTTGAGAAGAATGGAGAAAATCCTCATGTAGCCTTAACTCATACTTTAGGACTATTTTTAGGTGCTAAGGGGTCAAAATTATGGAAGCAGATAGTTTCACCAGCTAGTTCTAAGAATGTAAGAAGATCCGAATTACTTAAAGAGGGAGTAAAAAACTTACCAAAGGAATCTCTTGATAGTAGAATTTAAATTAGTTTTCAAATAGCTGCAAAGAGTTTATATAAAACTCCTTTTTATGTTTTGCGAATAGTTAATAAATACTTTATAATAATGTTTAGGTGAAGTAGGAGGGGTATTTATATGAATGAAGTTATTTATCGATTGTTATTTTTGGTTAATTCTAATAAAGAAAAAGATATTTACTATACAATTGCATGGACAATGTTGAATAATATAAAAAAGGTTCCTAAGCTAAACATAAATCAGTTAGCGGATATGTGCTATACATCATCAGCTACAATAAGTAGATTTATCAAAAAATTAGAATATGAGAGTTTTAGTGAATTCAAGGAACAGGTAGATCTGAATTTAAAATATTATAGGCTTAAAGCTTCTTTTAATCCTAAATTTATACAGGAAAAATCATCAACCCCAGATGAACTTACAAATGATTTTTATGATTTAGTTATAAATAATTTAAAACAAACCTCTGAAAATTTAGATATAAGAAAACTAGATAAATTGGTGGAGTATATATATAGATATAAAAAGATTGCTTTTTTTGGTATGCAGTTTTCTCAATATATTTCTATGGAGATACAAACAATGCTTTTGATGCTTGGTAAACTAGTAACGGCATTTGTTGATATGCAGGAACAATATCAGTATATTGATGATATGGATGAGAATTCTCTTGCTATAATTTTAACAGTAGCTGGAAGAGTAGCTAATACAGAGCTTATTAAAAAGATAAAAAATAAGAAAGCAAAACTTGTAATAATAACTCAAAATCCAAATACTCAATATATGGAAGAGGCTGATTTAGTATTGCTATATGGGAATCCAGATGTTAAAAGTGTAGAATCGCTAGTAGGAGGAAGATATGCACTTTTAAGCGTAATCGATATGATTTATTATAGGTATGAGTCTTTGTATAATCACACTAAATAAAAATAGGAGGAAATATTTTTGAGAAAAATATGTTCACTTATTCTGATTTTATCGGTTACTGTAAACTTTTTTGCTGTTTCGTGTAGTAAAAATATAAAAAATGATAAGACGGTTAAAGTTGTTGAAGAAATTAATATAAATGAAGATTCAGCTGATAAAGAAGTTGAGAGTAAGAAAGATGTTGATGTATCCAATGAAGTAAATAACGAGAAGAAAGTAAAAGAACCTAAAGAAATTAATGGATTCGTTTTATTAAATGAAATAGATAAAGATTTTGTTATAGATTTAAGATATGCAACAGAAAACAATTTTACTAAACAAAAAGTTTATCCAAATGACATATGTGTATTAAGAAAAGATACTGCTCTAAAGTTGGCAAAGGCAAATGAAGAATTTAAAAAGTTAGGATATAGAATAAAGATTTGGGATGCGTATAGACCAGTTTATGTGCAAAGAATATTTTGGAACATAGTTAAAGACAGTAGATTTGTTGCAAATCCTGATAACGGTGGTTCAATACATAATAAAGGCTGTGCTGTTGATATCACTCTTGTTGATAAAGATGGGAAGGAATTAGTAATGCCTTCTAGTTTTGATGACTTTTCAGAGAAAGCATATAGAAGCAATTCCAATATGAATGAAGAAGCTAAAAATAATATGCAAATTCTAACAGGTATTATGCTGAAAAGTGGATTTAAAGTAATTGATACTGAATGGTGGCATTTTGATGATATAAACTCTGGAAATTATAATATTGAAGATGTAGATTTAAACCTATTTCTTAACTAAAAGACAGTATATAGATTTACTTTTAATAAATCTATATACTGTCTTAATTTTTAGGCTGCTTTATTTAATTTTATTTGATTAAAGTAGCTTGTGGTTTCTCCTATTATTACTTTTCTTAAGCCTATTAATCCAACTAAATTAGGAAGTGCCATTAAACCATTTACTATATCAGCTACTATCCATATTAGTTCAAGTTTCATGAAAATAGATGAAGCAATTGCTACGAGAAACATTATTTTATATGTGAGAATTCCTTTTACTCCAAACAAGTATTCTGTACATCTTTCACCATAGTAATTCCAGCCTATTATAGTTGTAAATGCGAAGAAAATAAGTCCAATTGTAACTATAAATTGACCAATCATTGGAAAGTTGCCAAAACCTGCTTTGAATGCTTCTGTTGTCACTTGAGCTCCTGAATATTCAGTGCTATTCCACATTCCTGTTATAACTAAAGTTAGCCCTGTCATAGTACAAACAATTATTGTGTCAATAAATGTTCCTGTCATGGAAATCAAACCTTGTCTAACACAAGATTTTGTTTTAGCAGCAGCAGCAGCTATAGGAGCGCTACCTAATCCAGATTCATTTGAAAAAACACCTCGAGCTATTCCTTTTTGCATTGATGTTAATATAGTAACACCTAGAGCCCCACCAAAGGCCGCAGACGGAGAAAATGCGCTGCGAACTATTAAAGATATAGCTTCAGGTAATTTTGATATGTTTGTAATTAATATTATTAGTGCACCTAATACATAAAATATAGCCATAAATGGAACTATAAGTTCCGCTGCTTTAGATATCTTTTTTATACCACCTATTGTTATTAGTCCTACTATAATTGTTAATAATGCTATTGTAGCAAATTGAGGAACTTTAAATGTAATATTAATTGCGCTTGATATAGAATTTACTTGCGTGAAGGTTCCCATTCCTAAGAGTGCAACACATATTCCGAAAAAAGCAAATGCTTTAGCTAGCCATTTAATTCCTAACCCTTTTTCTATATAATACATTGGGCCACCTGACATTTGGCCATTTTTATCTACCACACGATATTTTATAGCTAGCAATCCTTCGGCATATTTAGTAGCCATACCAAATAATGCAGCTACCCACATCCAAAACAGTGCTCCAGGACCTCCTGCTGCAAGAGCAGTAGCAACTCCAACTATATTACCAGTTCCTATTGTAGCAGCAAGAGCTGTACAAAGAGCCGCAAAACTACTTATGTCTCCATCACCATCATAATCTTCATCTTTAGAAAAAAGATACTTAAATGCTAGTGGTAATTTGAATATTTGTAGCAAACCTAGCTTTATGGTAAGGTAGACACCTGTCCCAATTAGTAGAATTAGTAAGGGTGGTCCCCAAACTAAATCATCAATTTTTGAAAATAATTGTGTTAAATTTTCCATTAGATTTTAGCCCCCTATTAGTAGTTGTTTTTACCATTTTTATGAAATGAATACAAATAGCAAAGTAATATCATAAGTGAATAATTTGTAATAGATTTATAAAAATAGAAATAAAAACAGTTTATATTGTTAAATTTAAGCTTATGCTAATGTGATTATATCAAATTTAATCTTATAGTGAAAGAATTAAATTTTTTCCTTGTCTTTTCATGGAAATTTATTACAAAGGCAATGGTATAGTTCTAAATTTTTAGTAAAAAAATTAACAAAGAATAAAGAGGTATATGAATTAAAACGTAGAATTATAATTTCTATAGGGAGTATAAGGAGGAGTATTATCATGATAAGCAATAAGATAAGAAGGATGAAAATTAATTTAGAATCCTTAGGAATATATAGGAATTTACTAAAGGATTCAGTTATTGAAAAATTGCATAAATTAATTAATTATTTAGATAAGAATGAAAATACAATTAGTGAAATAATTAACTTATATAATGATTTTTATTATGAGCTGATGGAAATTAATAATGGATTTGGGCTGAAACAATATATAATAAATAGGATAATATTAAGCGAAAACATATTTTCTAAAAAGGCTCAAAAAGATAATTTATGTAATATAGGGTTTTCAATTAAGCAAGCTGTAGCAAATGATTTAGATTCCTTAGAAAGTATAGGGAATTTTACAGCAGAATATATAAAAGAGCTATTTATAGAAGATGAAAATAATCCATATTTTGAGTTAGATAAACTACAAAATCTTGGGGAATGGGAAATAGAAATTATAGACGATGCATATATTGAAAGTAATTTTATAGTTGATAAATTTATGAATACTTCTCCTTGGAGTGTTTTAATTAATGATTTAGCTATAGTTTATAAAAATAATGGTATTGGTATATTTGGTGAATATAAAGGATTCTTATGGGAAGGAAAAGAGTTAAAAGGGGTACAGTGCTTAGATCCTATAAGACTTCAGGAACTAGTTAATTATGAAAGAGAGAGGAATATAATAATAGATAATACTATTGCATTTTTGAAGGGATATAAAGCTAATAATGTTTTACTATATGGTAGTAGAGGAACTGGTAAATCATCTACAGTAAAGGCTTTATTAAATGAGTATTATACAGAGGGCTTGAGAGTTATAGAAATTCCTAAACAGTATATAAGTACCTTTCCTAAATTAATAGGAATCATAAAAGATATACCTCAAAAGTTTATATTATTTATAGATGATTTAGCTTTTGGAGATAGTGAAGATACTTATACAGCCCTCAAAGCAGTTTTAGAAGGTGGATTAGAGACAAAACCTGATAATATAATAATATATGCTACATCAAATAGAAGACATTTAGTTAAAGAAAAGTTTAGTGATAGAGATGGGATGAGATTATCAGGAGCTGGTGACGAAATCCATGCTGCAGATGCAATGCAAGAAAAACTATCTTTATCAGATAGATTTGGGATAACAGTAACGTTTATATCACCAACTCAAAAGGAGTATTTAGAGATAGTAGATTCTTTAGCTAAAGCTAGAGGGATAGAACCAACCGAAGAAATCCATAAAAGGGCTATTCAATGGGAAATGAGTTATAACGGAAGATCGCCAAGGACAGCACGACAATTTGTAGATTGGCTTGAAGGAGAAATTTGTCAAAAAAAAATTAAAACTTAAATATGATAGAGTGGATAAAAGATCATATAACATATGGTCTTTTATATTTTGATAAAAAATATAATTAAATAATAGAAATAATTAAAATACAATTGACTAGATAGTAAGAGAATATTAAGATAAAATAAAGTAGTAGAGTAAAATTTTATGTAGATATAATAGATATATAAGGTAAACTCTAAAAATCAATTTTTAACTACGGCAAAATAGGCTGTAGTTTTAGTTTTGTTAATTGACTTAAGGGGGATTAAGACTTGTCAAATTTACTTTTAATAGAGGATGAGAGATATCAAGTAGAATCATTAATTAAAATTATTCAAGAGTTATCCTTAGATATAAATATTTTTCATGCTGATAGTGAGGCTAAGGGACTTGAAATATTAAATAAAGTTCCTATAGATTTTTTTTACATAGACATAGAATTAAAGGAAGGTTCGGGGATAAGCTTAGCAAATAAAATAAGAATGATAGATAAATATAAACTTGCTTGGATAATATTTATTACTTCAAACTCTAGCTATATGCTAAATGCTTTTAAAAAAATTCATTGTTACGATTATATTATAAAACCAATAAAAAAAGAGAAAATACAAAATATGACAAAACTTTTACATGAAAATAGTTATGCTAAAGAAGACAATGAAACGAAGTTAGACAAGCAATATGTAGTATTTGAAAGCAGAGGCGTAAGACTTAAGTTTTATATCGATGAAATCGTGTTTATAGAAGTTAAAATAAGAACTTTAACTGTTTATACAAAATTTGGTGTATATGAAATAGACAAGTTATCTTTGAAAAAAGCTTTAGAAAAAATTAATAGTGAAGATATAGTGCAAAGTCATAGAGCTTACGCTGTTAATAAAAAATATATCAAAGAAATAAGGCAGATATCTGTAACAAGTAGTGAAATATACTTTAGAGGATGCGAAGATAAAGCTTATTTGGGATCTAAATTTAAATTGAATTTTGAAAATATATAGAGGTTGGAGTTGGAGGAGAATGTTTAGTAGCGGAGTGTGGAGTTTTGTTTTAAGTTATATGGAGATGTGTGGGATATTTATATTATGGAGCAAGTTTGAAACCAAGAGCAAAAACAATATAGTTAAGTATGCAATAATATCGTTAGTAGCATGTTCTATAAATAATATTTTATCATATTTTGAATTTGAATATATTTTTTTTATAAATTATTGTTTAATAATATTTTTGGTAGCACTTGTATTTAAAAAAAACATACAGAAGTGTATAGTAGAGTTTGTAGTTGTAATTATTACAATAATATTTTTACAACTGTTGATTTTAGCTATATTAGCGTTACTAAGTAGTTTTGTAAATACAGAGATAATGAATAATAATGAAATTAAAGGATTAATTAGTAATACAATAATGATTTGTGGGACAATCATCATACATAAATACATTAAATATAGCAATCTCTTCACAAATAATATACATGTTCAGATTATTTTTTTCTATTTAATAAGTACATTTATATGTGTTTTTATAATAAGAAGCATATGGGAAACTGACTATACAATAATAGAGAAAAATATAATTAAATTTGGAGCATTGTTAATTGTATATATAATTATAAATATAAGATTCCTAAAAATACTAATATCATTAATAGAAGAAAAGAAAAATCTTGAGGCGTATAACAGATATTCTAAACTAACTACAGACCTAGTGAAAGATGTTAAAAGTAAACAACATGACTTTAAAAATCATCTAAGTACTATATATGGAATAGTTCAGGTTTCAGATGCAAGTGATTCTAATGAGAAAATAAAACAATATATTGAGGGATTAAATACATCACTCTCAAAAGAACAAAATCTGATATCTTTAGAAAATAAGGTTTTAGCAGGAATAATATATAGTAAATTTCAAAGAGCTGATGAAATGAATATTGAATTTACTTATAGTATAAATAGTGATACAAATTTGATACCGGTAAAAGATTATGAATTAGCTGAGATATTATTTAATTTATTAGACAATGCTTTTGAGGCAGTAGATAAACAAGATGATGATAGATGGGTAAACTTAATTATAGATAAGGAAAAAGAGAACTCCATTATTCATGTAACAAATAGTGGAGCAACAATTACAAATACAAATGAAATTTTTAAAAAAGGCTTTTCCACTAAAGGTAGCCAAAGGGGATTCGGCTTATATAATATTAAAAGCATAGTGGATAAGTATAGTGGTTCAATAGAAATAACCACTCAAAATGATAGTACAGAGTTTATTTTAATCTTCCATTAAATTTTCTGGAATTTCAGATTCTCCAAAAAGGCCAAAAGAACCCCATGGATTAGTGGATGAATATGCAACAACAACTAGAGCAGCTGATAGTATATTAAACAACTTTTTTTTAAGTTTCATAACCGTCCTCCTCATAATTTTATATTATAATAATATAAAATATGACAAGAAGTATGAATAAAAATTGCATGAATTATTGAAATGAAGGCATTAAAAATATTTTTAGTTTGCTTTAGCTGTAAATAGTAATTGTAAGGACTGTAAAAATATTGAGGCTATTGCACAATTAATATATAAAGTATTGCTTAAAAGTGTAAAAGAAAAAAACAAGAAAAAAAGTGTAATAAGGCAGGCAGCTAATTTATTTTTTAATATCATAGTAGGATTATCATATTTTTTATGTTTTCTACGATATTTACTTACTTTTGGTGAATTTATGTAAATAATTATTAGACTCAATATGGATAAAATTAAATGTATGATTAATGGTACTTGCCCAATATATTTAGGAGTTAGGTAGCTTGTTATCAAAAATACTAATATGGAAAAAGCTAAGCAAGCTTTATACGTGTAAAAATGTATTCCACCAGAATAGGATCTAATAGGACATAAAATTAAGAAAGATAATAAGAAGTATTTTTCTGTACCTAACATAAAAAATATAATAAACATTATTATAAATTTAGAGCTTTCACTTAATATTGCTTTTATAGCAAAGTTTATCTTAGGTATTTCTGAATCATTAATATCGCTATTTGAGCTTATATAATTTGTTAATTTTTCTGATACCAACTCGATCATTTATTTTCCCCCTAATAATGTAATATATACTATATTATTAAGGATTATAATGGGAATTTCAAGAGCATATTGTTTATGTTATGATATTGCTCAAAAATTAGTTTTGGTGAGTTGATATATTATGAATGAATTTAACAAAAATTTATCAATTTAATAGAAGGAATCGGTTAACTTTTGTTGAAATAATTGTATGTTGGATATTGTTTAAAAATATAGTATTTACAATATAAATTATTTAGGGGAAGATGTTAATGGTAGAATACTTTTTAATAGGATGTATAGTTGGTGTAATAATTGCAAGTATTTATCATAAAAGAATTAGCTTAAAGTCTTACAGAAAGACTCAGAACATAAAAAGGAATCAGAAAAGAATATTTAATTTAATCGAGAAGTCTAAAGACATAGTATATTGTTTTCAAATTTTACCTGAATTCAAGTTCATATACTTAAGTCCATCTATAGAAAAGTTTTTAGGGGAAGGTTTAGTTATGGAATGTTATAAAAACCCTAATAATCCTTTTGAGCTTATTCATCCAGATGATTTAAATATACTATATGACAAAATTTATGGAACTCTTGATTTTGAAAAACCTATAATACAGAGATGGAGAAATAGAGAAGGAAAATACTTGTGGTTTGAGGAACATGCTACTCCTATATACTCAAAAGGTAAGTTGGTAGCTGTTCAAGGGATAATAAGAAATATTGATGAAAAAATAAAATATCAATTAGGGTTAGAGTATAGAGTGACTCATGATATGTTAACAGGACTTTATAATAAGGATTTTTTTGAAAGAGCATGCAATAAATATGATGTAGAAATAGATTCTAAAGTGGCCATAATTATGTGTGACTTAGATAATTTGAAAACAACTAATGATGTTTATGGACATATGGAAGGAGATAACCTGATAAAAGGTGTTGGTACAATATTAAATAAATTCTCATCAACAAATTCAATAGTATCTAGAATAGGTGGGGATGAGTTTTGTATTTTGCTAACAGATTTAAATGAATCTTGCGTAAAGAAAATAGTTGAAGATATAGATAGAAATATACATAAGTTCAATGAGGTTAATTTAGGTGTAGATATAAACATATCGATAGGATATTCATTTAGTCAGAAATCTTTGGGGCATATGGATAGTTTATTTAAGAAAGCTGATTCGAATATGTATACAATTAAAAATAATAAGAAGGCAATATGAGGGGAAATAGTATTTTTCCCTTTGTTTTTTTGAAGATAGAATAATAAGAACGCCTCTCTAATATATTATAAAAGAAAATTAACAAAACTCTTGTAATCATTTTCTATAAGTGATAGAATAAACTTAAAGAAGAGAATATATGATTCGGCCGAGTATATGAGAGCCATCACAGTAAGTATTTAACTTATAGTGGTGGTTTTTTTGTCTTTTTTTAGGTGAAATTAAGGATTTTGGAGGGAATAAGGGATGTATGATGTAGTAGTAATAGGGGCAGGGGTTATAGGGAGTGCTATAGCTAGAGAATTATCAAGATATGAAATGAATATATGCGTTTTAGAAAAACATTCTGATGTATGTTGTGGTACATCAAAAGCTAATAGTGGAATTGTACATGCTGGTTTCGATGCTAAGACTGGAAGCTTGAAAGCTAAACTAAACGTATTAGGTAATTCTATGTATGATGAATATTCTAAAGAGTTAGACTTTCCTTTTGAAAGAAATGGATCCCTAGTATTATGCTTTAGTAAAGATGATATACATGTACTTGAAGAATTAAAAAAACAAGGCGAACGAAATGGAGTTCCTGAACTAAAAATAATATATGCACAAGAATTAAGGGAGAAGGAACCTAATATATCAGATACAGTAGTTGCAGCATTAGTAGCACCTACAGGTGGAATAGTAGATCCATTTAAAATGACTATAGCATTGGCTGAGAATGCTAATGTTAATGGCGTTGAATTTAAGTTTAATAGTAAAGTCGAATCAATAGAAAAGATTGATGATAATTATAAAATTATAACTAAAGATGCAATATATGAATCTAAAATAGTTATAAATGCCACTGGTGTATATAGTGATTACTTTAATAATATGATTAGTGAAAAGAAATTAAAAGTTACAGCAAGAAGAGGTGAATACTGTCTTTTTGACAAAATTGCAGGAAATGTAGTTTCGCATACAATATTTCAATTACCTAGTAAGTTAGGAAAAGGAATATTGGTTACTAAGACAATTGATGGAAATTTATTAGTTGGACCTAATGCAGTAGATTCAGAAGATAAAGACGACGTTAGAACAACAAGAGAAGGTCTTGAAGATATAATGTTTAAGGCTACTAAAAGTATTAATAATATACCTAAAAATGCTGTTATAACTTCTTTTACAGGATTAAGGTCAGTAGAGGAACATGATGATTTTGTAATAGGAGAAGCAGAAGATTCAAAGGGATTTATAAATGTTGCTGGAATCCAGTCGCCAGGATTATCTTCAGCTCCAGCTATTGGAGTATTGGTTAAGGATATAGTAGCTAATAGATTAAATCCTAATAAGAAGGCTGATTTTAATGGTAAGAGAAAAGATATAGTAAAGTTTAGTGAATTATCTAATGAAGAAAGAAACAAACTTATAAAAAATAGACCGGAATATGGAAATATAATATGCAGATGTGAGCTTGTAACTGAAGGTGAAATAATAGACGCAATAAGAAGACCATTAGGAGCAACAAATCTTGATGGAATAAAGAGAAGAACTAGAGCTGGGGCAGGTAGATGTCAAGCTGGATTTTGTACCTCTCGTACAGTTGAAATATTATCAAGAGAGCTTAATATACCACAAACAGATGTAACTAAATTTGGTGAAGATTCTTATATTCTTGTAGGTAAGAATAAAGAGAATATTTAAGGGAGGTGCAGTTATGAGAAAGCATGATGTAGTAATAATAGGTGGAGGTCCTGCAGGACTAGCTGCTGCAATTTCAGCAAGAGAAAATGGTATAGATGATATTATAATTTTAGAAAGAGATAACAAACTTGGAGGAATATTAAATCAATGCATTCATAATGGTTTTGGACTTCATACATTTAAAGAGGAGTTAACAGGACCTGAATATGCAGACAGATTTGTAGAGAAAGTTAAAGAATTACAAATTCCATTTGAATTAAATACAATGGTTATTGATATAAATAAGGATAAAATAATTACAGCTATAAGCAAAAATGGAGTTTTAGAAATAGAAGCAAAATCTATAATTCTTGCTATGGGATGTAGAGAAAGACCAAGAGGAGCATTAAATATACCAGGAAATAGATGTTCAGGGGTATTTACAGCAGGAACAGCTCAAAGATTTGTAAATATTGAAGGGTATATGCCAGGAAAAGAAGTTGTTATTTTAGGTTCAGGTGATATAGGACTAATTATGGCAAGAAGGATGACTTTAGAAGGCGCTAAAGTTAAAATGGTAGTAGAATTAATGCCTTATTCTGGTGGATTAAAGAGAAATATCGTTCAGTGTTTAGATGATTTTGATATTCCACTAAAATTAAGTCACACAATAATAGATATAAAAGGCGAAGGTAGATTAGAAGGGGTTACAGTAGCTCAAGTAGATGAAAATAGAAATATTGTTGAGGGAACTGAAGAGTATGTAAGTTGTGACACCTTATTACTGTCTGTTGGATTGATACCAGAAAATGATGTATCAAAGGGTATAGGGGTTGAAATGTCTAATGTTACATCAGGACCAATTGTGAATGAAAGTTTAGAAACTAATATTGAGGGTGTATTTGCTTGTGGTAATGTGTTACATGTGCATGATCTTGTAGACTATGTAACTCAGGAATCCTACAATGCAGGAAAATGCGCTGCACAATATATTAATGGAAAAAATAAAAGTGAAAATTCAATTAAGATAAAAGGAATAGAGGGAGTTAGATATACAGTTCCAAGTTATATAAATGAGGATAATGTAGAAAAGGAAGCTATGGTAAGATTTAGGGTTGGAAGTGTATTTAAAAATGAGTTTATTAGTGTGTATTTTGATAATGAAAGAGTAATGCATATTAAGAAAAGAATTTTAACTCCAGGTGAAATGGAAAGTGTGAAGTTATCTAAAACTTTATTAACTAAGTATCCTAATTGTGAGAATATAACAATAAAGGTTGAAAAGGAGTAGTTTATATGGAAAATAGAGAATTAACTTGTATATGCTGCCCATTAGGATGTGTATTAGAAGTAACTTTAGATGGAAAAGAGGTAAAGAGTGTTACAGGGAATAGTTGTAACAGAGGAGCAGCGTATGGGGTAAAAGAATGTACAAACCCTACTAGAATAGTTACATCAGTAGTAGATGTTGTAAATGGAGACATACCTATGGTTCCAGTTAAAACTGAACAGGATATACCAAAGGATAAAATTCAGGAATGTATAAGGGCTATCAAGGGGATAACTGTACAGGCGCCTATTGCTATAGGTGATATAATAGTTAGAAATGTAGCTAATACATCTATAAATATTATAGCAACAAGAAATGTAGCTAAAGCGTAAATAAGATGATATTATTAAGAGGTAATGTTTAATAATTCCAGTGGAGGTATTGATGAATAATTTAGGAGAAATTCTTATAGAGAATCCTGTTGTTGCAGCAATAAGAAATGAAGAGGATTTGGACAAGGTTATTGAAAGTGATGTGAAAATTGTATTTGTCCTCTTTGGGAGCATTGTTAATATAGCACAAATATGCAGACAATTAAAAGAGCATAATAAGATAGTATTTGTTCATATAGATTTAGTAGAAGGACTAAAAGGGGACTCTAAAGGAATAGAATATGTAAAAAAAATTGCAGAACCTTATGGGATTATTAGTACAAAACCAACTAACATAAAATATGCTAAGAATCTAGGACTAAATACGATACAAAGAATATTTATAATTGATTCATTATCGTTAGAGACAGGAATAAAAAATATAAAAACAGTACAACCTGATGCGGTTGAGGTTATGCCAGGAGTGGCAAGCAAGATAATAAAATCAATGGAGAGAAAAGTACATCTTCCCATAATAGCAGGGGGATTAATTCAAACCAAAAAAGATATAATTGAATCAATAGGAGCCGGAGCAGTAGCTGTATCAACAACTAAGAGAGTTTTATGGGAGTTAAATGAATAATTATTAAGAAATGAAATGGATTATGGATTATAAGTAATGGTAAATAATATGGGGAATTTACCGTTACCTTGTAATAAAAAAGAAAACGGTTACTAAGGGAGGTAATTAAATGGCAAAGTATGTAATGGCACTAGATCAAGGAACTACAAGTTCAAGAAGTATTATTTTTAATGAAGCAGGGGCTATAGTAAATGTTGCACAGAAAGAATTTACTCAAATATATCCTGAAGCAGGTTGGGTAGAACATGATCCTAAAGAAATATGGTCTACACAAATAGGGGTTGCTGCTGAGGCTATGGCAGGATTAGGAATATCATCTACAGATATTGCAGCAATTGGTATAACAAATCAAAGAGAGACTACTGTAGTATGGAATAAGAATACTGGAGAACCTGTATATAACGCAATAGTATGGCAATGTAGAAGAACTTCTAATATGTGTGATGAACTTAAATCTAAGGGATTTGACAAACCTATAAAAGAAAAAACTGGACTTATACTTGATGCCTACTTCTCAGCTACTAAAATAAAATGGATACTAGACAATGTTGAAGGTGCTAGAGAAGAAGCTGAAAAAGGCAATTTATTATTTGGAACAATTGATACATGGCTTATATGGAATTTAACAAAAGGACAAGTCCATGTAACCGATTATACTAATGCTTCAAGAACTATGTTATTTAATATACACGAATTAAAATGGGATAAAGAAATACTAGAAGAGTTAAATATACCTGCAAGTATGCTTCCAGAAGTAAAACCATCTAGTGCTATTTATGGATATACAGCTAATGGATTACTAGGAGGAGAAATTCCAATAGCGGGTGCTGCAGGAGACCAACAAGCTGCATTATTTGGTCAATGTTGCCATAATCCTGGGGATGCAAAAAATACTTATGGTACAGGATGCTTCCTTCTTATGAATACAGGAGAAAAAGCAGTAGAATCTAAAAATGGACTTCTTACAACTATAGCTTGGGGAGTTGACGGAAAAGTTGAATATGCACTAGAAGGTAGTGTATTTGTGGCAGGAGCTGCTATTCAATGGTTAAGAGATGAATTGAGAATGCTTAAGACTTCAGCTGACTCAGAAGAATATGCTAAGGCTGTTGAAGATACTAATGGAGTTTATATGGTACCTGCATTTGTAGGCTTAGGAGCACCATATTGGGATCAAT
The DNA here is from genome assembly GCF_002320975.1 of Clostridium sp. UBA1652. Classification (NCBI taxonomy): domain Bacteria; kingdom Bacillati; phylum Bacillota; class Clostridia; order Eubacteriales; family Clostridiaceae; genus Clostridium; species Clostridium sp. UBA1652. Next base: position 16,493 of record NZ_DCLI01000001.1, on the reverse strand, counting down.
ATGCAAGAGGAACTATAGTTGGATTAACAAGAGGAACAAAGAAAGAACATTTTGTTAGAGCTACATTAGAATCTTTAGCATATCAAACTTATGATGTATTAAAGGCTATGGAACAAGATTCAGGAATAGAACTTCATACACTTAAGGTTGATGGAGGAGCATGTGCTAACAATTTCTTAATGCAATTCCAATCAGATATATTAGGTGTTCAAGTTGATAGACCTGAGGTTATAGAAACTACAGCATTAGGAGCTGCATACTTAGCAGGTTTAGCAGTAGGATACTGGCAAAATAAAAATCATATATGTGACAACTGGGCAATATCAAAATCATTTGAGCCTTCAATGGAAGATAACAAGAAAGAAAAACTTTTAAGTGGATGGCATGAAGCAGTAAAAAGATCACAAGCGTGGGAAAAATAAAATAGAATATGAGGGGGATATACCATGTCTATATATTTAGCTGAGATTATCGGAACTGCAATTTTAATACTTTTAGGTGATGGCGTAGTAGCCAATGTTGTTTTGAATAAAACTAAAGGAAATAATAGTGGATGGATAGTAATAACAACTGGATGGGCTTTAGCTGTTGCTATTCCTGCATTTATATTTGGAGGAGTATCAGGAGCACACTTTAACCCCGCATTAACATTAGGGTTAGCTGCAATAGGGAAATTTCCTTGGGAACAAGTACCAGGATATATTGTATCTCAAATGATAGGAGCATTTATAGGTGCATGCTTAGTATATGTAATGTATAAGCAACACTTCGATGCTACTGAAGACAAAGACAGTAAATTAGGCGTTTTTTGTACAGGTCCAGCTATAAGAGGTACAGCATCTAATTTTATATCTGAATTCATAGGTACATTTATACTTGTATTTGGTATACTTGGGTTGGGAAGAGTTGAAATGGTTGCTGGATTAGGAACAATAGCAGTAGGTATGTTAATTTGGGTAATTGGACTTACTTTAGGGGGAACTACAGGATACGCTATAAACCCTGCTAGAGACTTAGGACCAAGAATAGCTCATGCATTACTTCCAATTAAAGATAAGAGAGATTCTGATTGGGCATATGCATGGATACCAGTAGTAGCACCTATATTAGGAGCTGTGGTAGCAGCAATAACATTTAATGGAATATTTTAAATAGGTAATTAAGAAAGTGCTTTAGGGCACTTTCTTTTATGTTGAATATTTTTATTTCCATATGTTAACACTATAATCGATTGTTGAAAATATAAGTGGAGGTTAACTATGAAAAAGTTATTAAAATGTTCACTACTAGTTTTTTTATCATTAATAGTTATTGCTGGATGCACTGGAAAAAAGATTAAAGAAGAAAAGGGCAGAGAAAGTGATGAAGTAATATCAAATCCTAAAGTTGATAATGAAAACAAAGATACTTTTAAAATATATGATGTAGATAATAATACATATGAGTTATTAGAACCCTATGATTTCTCTGTAAAGTCAAATGAGTTAATTAATAAAAAAGTAGATATGATAGTTAAGGAAATAATGGATAGATGGTTTGTAGGCTTAGAGTATAAAACTTCTATTACAAAAGAAGATAACAAACAGATAGTGGTAATAGACTTAATTGATAAAGGGATAGACACACCTAATGGATGGTATTCAAAGTTTCAAGGTAGTACAGGTGGAACAATAAATTCAAAAAGAATAGTTAATAATATTATTCAAAAAGACTATACGGGAGAATGGGTTAAGGGAGTAAAAGTTCTTTATAATGGTCAGAAGGCTGAATTTGAGCATGCACCAGAACTTGGGAAAACAATATATGATTGGATTTAATGATATACAGTTAACTATGTTAAGTGTATAATTAACCAAGAGGTGATTAAATAAATGTACACACTTAAATTTAATGAAAAAACATATGAGTTAACAGAAAATAATTGTGAAGATTTCATAATGGATGAAGAGTACAAAATAGAATGCTTATCAGTTAACAATATACTAAACTTATTAAATGAAGCTGAAAACATTAGTTTTGATAGAGAATACTACAGTGAATATTGCAGTAGCTGCAAAGAAGAAGATATTGTTAAGAGTAAATTCTATGAATATTTAGGGTATTCTTTTTATATATTTACTAAAGATAATAAATATATTGAAAGTAATATATCAAAATCCTATAAAGATAGTTCTTTTGGCAGACTTTTTAGAAGTAATGTTGTAGATAATAGTTTTATAGTGAATATTATATTCTGTGAAAAATGCAACAAATATACTATAGAAATTGAACAATGTGATATGTAAAACTACCTTATTGGTAGTTTTTATTTTATTATGGGATAATTTATGATGTATAATGATACTAAAAGGTTATTTAAGGAGATTAATATAATGGCTCAAGGTAAAACTAATGTTATGAGAATCTTAGATTCCAATAATATTGATTATGATATATTAAATTATGATAATAAAGATGGGAAAATAGATGGAGTATCAGTAGCGAAGAAAATTAATAAAAACACAGAGATGGTCTATAAAACTTTGGTTACTAAAGGAGTATCAAAGGAACTATATGTTTTTGTTATTCCTGTAACTGAAGAGCTTGACCTAAAGAAGGCAGCAAAAGCAACAAATGAAAAAAAGATTGAAATGCTTGAGGTTAAAGATATAAATAAATATACTGGATATATCAGAGGCGGGTGCTCACCTATTGGTATGAAAAAGAAATATAAGACATTTATTGATAATAGCTGCAATAATATAGAAAGTATAATAGTAAGTGGGGGAAAGATAGGAGTTCAAATTGAGTTAAAAACAAATGGTCTGATTAAAGTGACGGATGGAATAGTAGTTGATCTGAAGAAATAATAAAGGAGATTATTTATGGGAAGAAGAGAGAAAGAGAATTATAGAGGGTGTCTACTAGGAGGAGCGATAGGAGATTCGCTAGGGTTTCAAGTTGAATTTATGACCATAGAAGAAATAAGAGAAGCTTACGGAGAAAATGGAGTTGAAAATTTAAAACTTGGAATGATGAAAAATGCTGAAATAAGTGATGATACGCAGATGTCATTATTTACAGCAGAAGGAGTACTTCGTTCGAAATTAAAAATGACTAAAGCAAATGAGGAAAATTTTGAAGAAATTCTTTATCATGCATACATACGATGGCTATCAACTCAAGAAAGACTTCATAAAATAATGGATAAATATCTTGTGAACAGTTGGGTACTTAGGAGAGGGTGGTTTCATGCATTAAAGGAACCAGAAGAAACATGCTTAGAGGTATTAAGGGAAGAGAAAAGAGGAAGTATAGAGGACGCGGTAAATGATAGCAAATATTCAGGTGGAGTTGTTAGAGTAGCTCCAATAGGATTAAGCTATCCAAAGCAAGAAGCTTTTGATAAAGCTTGTAGGTGTGCGGCTATTACTCATGGACATCCATCTGGATATCTATCAGCAGGTGTTTTTGCATTTATTATTGCAGAAATTATAGAAGGAAATGACTTGACTAGTGCTGTTAAAAATTCATTAGATGTTTTAAAGACATATAGTAGACATGAGGAATGTGAAAATATAATAATTAGAGCTTTAGAGTTAGCAAATTCTGATAAATCACCGATAGAATGCATAAATGAATTAGGTGAAGGATGGTATGCAGAAGAAATTTTAGCAAGATCTATATATGCTTCTGTAAAATATAGTGATAATTATAAGAAGGCAGTATTGATATCTGTAAATAATAGTGGAGATAGCGATAGTATAGCGTCTATAACAGGAAATATATTAGGTGCTTATTTGGGCGTTGATGCTATACCAAAAGAGTATATAGATAGTATAGAATTATATGATACAATAGTTTCTATTGCAGATGACTTATTAATAGGATATGAAGATAGTGAAGAATGGATAATAAGATACCCAGCATATTAAATAGTGTACAATTAAATAGAAATGTATTACAATACTATTAAATAATAATAAATATTAATTAGGTGATTATATGGAGAAACTTATAAAGAAGATTAACTTATCTAAAGAAGGTCATAAGCCAAGATTAATGGCAAAGGATTTTATAAAATATATAGGGCCAGGACTTTTAGTAACAGTTGGATTTATAGACCCTGGTAACTGGGCATCCAATCTTGCAGCTGGTTCAGATTATGGATATAAATTATTGTGGATGGTAACTTTATCTACAATTATGTTAATAGCACTACAACATAATGCAGCCCACTTAGGTATAGTAACAGGATTATGTATATCTGAAGCAATAACAAAATTTATAAAGCCAAAGGTAGCAAAGCCAATATTGTGGTCTGCGGTTTTAGCGTCTATAGCTACGGCTATGGCAGAACTACTAGGGGCGGCTATAGCTTTAAATATGCTATTTAAAATACCTATTAAAATAGGTAGTATAATATCTCTTGTAGTAGTTTTATGGATGTTATATACAAGCTCTTATAAAAGATTAGAGAAAGTTATAATAGGCTTTGTATCAATAATAGGGTTAGCATTTATAGTTGAGTTGTTTATGGTTAATATAAATTGGTCATCAGCCGTGCAAGGATGGTTTACACCATCTTTTCCTGAAAATTCAATGCCTATAATTATGAGTGTTTTAGGTGCTGTAGTTATGCCACATAATCTATTTCTACATTCAGAAATAATACAAAGTAGGCAATGGAATCTAGAAAATAAAGATGTTATGGAAAAACAACTAAAATATGAGTTCTTAGATACTCTGGTGTCTATGACAATAGGATGGTCTATAAACAGTGCAATGATTTTAGTTGCAGTTGTATTCTTTACAAATAATATTAAGATTAATGAATTAAGTGAAGCGCACTTAATGCTTCAACCCTTGTTAGGAAATTGGGCATCATTAATATTTGCAATTGCATTACTCTTTGCGGGAATATCATCAAGCGTAACAGCTGGTATGGCAGGAGGTAGTATTTTTGCTGGGATGTTCAACGAACCATATGATATGGAAGATAGACATACTAAGATAGGGGTGTCTATAACTTTAGTTATTGCAGCAATAATAATATTTTTTATCTCAAATCCATTTAAAGGGTTGGTTTACTCTCAAATGTTATTAAGTATACAATTACCATGGACAGTGTTTACTCAAGTTTACCTAACTTCTTCAAAAAAGGTTATGGGAGAATATAAAAATAAAGGTCTTGAAAGCATATTTTTATGGATTGTTGGAATAATAGTTGGTATTTTAAATATAATGCTTTTATTTAGTTCAATATTCTAAATTATAGTTAAGTGAAATTAAATAATTTTTAGCGAAAAGAATCTCAAAAATAGAGATTCTTTTTTTATTGACACTATCGTATATACTGTATATAATTAATATATACAGTATATACGATATATACAGAAGCGAAAAGAGGTGAAGCCTTTGAATATAATTATATCAAACAGTTCTAATTTACCTATATATCAACAAATAATGAATCAAATTAAGGATTCTATTTTAAGAGGAGAGGTTAGTTCTGGTGAAGCTGTTCCATCTATAAGAGAACTAGCTAGAGAACTACGAATAAGTGTTATAACAACTAAGCGAGCATATGATGATTTAGAAAAGGAAGGATTTTTAACCTCTGTTGCTGGAAAAGGATTTTTTGTTACTTCTCAAAATAAGGAAATTTTAAAAGAAACAAAACTTAGAACAGTTGAAGAAAAACTTATGGATGCTATTAATACAGCTAACTTATTAGGAATAACTAAAAAGGAACTTGAAGAAATATTTCAATTATTAATTAAGGAGGAATAGTAAATGAGTTATGTATTAGAGATAAATAACTTAAGGAAAACTTATAAAGGTTTTTCTTTGAAAGATATTAATATAAAGCTGGAACAAGGTTATATAACTGGTTTTATAGGAGCTAATGGTGCAGGTAAATCTACAACTATAAAATCTATATTGAATTTAATAAACAGGGATTCAGGGGATGTAAAAATATTTAATAAAGATAATAAAACTAACGATAAGGAACTTAAAAATAAAATTGGTGTAGTCTTAGATGAAGGATATTTCTATGAAGAATTAACGCTAAAAGAAATGAAAAATATAATTTCTCCTATGTATTCTAACTGGGATGAGAATCAATTTAATAATTATATTAGAAGATTTAATCTTCCTTTAGATAGAAAGATATCTAAATTATCAAAAGGAATGAGAATGAAATACTCTATAGCTATAGCACTATCACATAATGCAGAACTTTTTATAATGGATGAACCTACATCAGGTTTGGACCCTATTGTAAGAGAAGAGCTGTTAGAAATATTATCAGATATTATTCAAGAAGAGAATAAAACTATATTTTTTTCAACTCATATAACTTCTGATTTAGATAAGATAGCAGATTATTTAATCATCATAAATGATGGTAAGATTCTATTAAAAGGAGCAAAAGATGAAATAATAGAGGGGCATAGATTAGTAAAAGGAGACAAAAATCTATTAACTTTAGAAAATAGAAAAGACTTTGTAGCTATTAAAGAAAACGCCTATGGGTTTGAAGCATTAACTAAAGAAGCAAATAAACTATCAAGAACCTATGGAGATAAAATGGTTATGGAAAAACCTAATATTGAAGAGCTTATGCTTTATTATATAAGGAGTGATAAAAATGGGAATTATTAATTTGATGAAAAAGGATTTATTGGTATGTAAAAAATATTATATATTTTCTATTATATATATAGTTACTTTTGGAGTTATATTTAATGAATTTGGAATGTTATTATTTATCATGTGTGCTGTTGGAATAAATTATTTGATTAGCAATACAAGTATGGCTTTTGATGATAAATATAAAGCAGATATAATGATGAATATACTACCTGTTTCTAGAAAGGATATAGTTTTAGTTAAATATTTAAATGCTTTAGTAAATATTGTTTATGTTTTAGTGTTATATTATTTAGCAGTTTTTATAACATCCTTTAGCCCAATATTTGGGGTTGAAATAATACCTATAGATTTAAAGACTTTTTTAATGTGTTTGTTAATTATATGTATATATAATAGTATAGAGATACCGTTATATTATAAATTTGGATATCAGAAAACTAGATTTTTTGGATTCATTGTATTTTTCGCTTTTTTTGGAGCAGCAAGTCTTGTAGTAAATAATATAAACATAAATCAAAAAGTGATTAATTTTATGAGTAATTCTAATAATGTAATAAAGTGGATACTGTTGTTTTTAATAACAATGCTTATTTCCTATATATCGTATATAATATCAACCAATATATATAGAAAAAAGGATTTCTGATATATAGACAAAATACCAATTAAATCGTTAACATATCTGTTATTTTATCATTATCTAATGTTAATAGTAGTTAACCAATATTGTAAAACTATACTATTTAATATAGACTTTTATTATAATAGTAAATGTAGTAGGGGGTAACGGATGAAGATATTAGCAAGTGATTTAGATGGAACTTTATTTAGAGAACAGGAAATAGCCAAAAATGATATATCAGCTCTAAAGAAATTAAAGGATAATGGTCACAAATTTATTATTTCCACAGGAAGAAACTTGCGTGGAGTAAAGGAAATTTTTAAAGATTATAAGGATGTAGATGCGGATTATTTGGTACTTTGTAATGGAGCTTTAGTATTGGATGGTAATTTTGAAGTTGTATACAATAAAAGAATAGATTCAGTTACTGCAACAAAAATAATTAAAGATTTTATTGATGATGAAAATATTTGCTTTGTTTTAGATAACGGAATAGATACGTGTTTAATTAAGGACAAGTATATTCGTGAACAAGAATTTAATTTAGAATCATATGCTACAAAAATATTTACTAAAGATGAGATTATTAACTTAAATACTGATTATCAAATAATTAGCTTGTATCCTAGAAGTAAATCTATTGAAGAATCAGAAGATATTAAAAAGAAAATACTTGATAAATATGGAGATAATGTAGAAGTATTTAGAAATCAATATTATTTAGATGTGGTACCAAAAGATTGTTCTAAAGGAAGAGGTCTTAAAAAAGTTATTGATGGAAAAGAGCTAAAAGTTGATAATTTATACACCATAGGAGATTCCTTTAATGATATATCAATGTTTGAAATAACTAATAATAGCTATACTTTTAATTATGCAGAAGAAAAAATAAAAGAAATAGCTAAAAATCATGTTAATCATGTCCATGAATGCATTGATGAGATATTAGGAGCTTAATATAAAAAGATTGTCTTTCATACATAAGGCAATCTTTTTATAAAAATGTATTTGTGAATATTTTAATTTGGTGCTAATGTTATAATAAGAAGATAAAAAATTAAAATATTAGGAGGAAAGTGATGTTTTTACATGAATTAAATAAAGAAGAGTCTATAGCATTTATAAATCTAGTTAAAGAGTTTGCAAATGTAGATGAAATATTTGCAAATGAAGAAAAAAATTTAATAGATGATTACATTAAAGAACTTTCTTTAGAAGAGTGTAATGTTTATAAACTTACCCTCGAAGAGATAGAAAAAACTTTAAGAGGTTCAAGTGATAGGGTTAAAAAGATAATTTATTTTGAATTAGTTGGACTAGCTCTTGTAGATGGAGAGTATGAACATAAAGAAAAGGTATTTTTAAATAATCTTGCATATTCATTTAATATAGGATTAGCAAGAAGACTTGAATTTATGGATTTCTTTAGGCATGTAAAAAGCATTTATGACTTCACTGTAGTAGACTATAATAATAAAATTGAATTATTAAAAGAACATGCTGAGAAAATTTTAGCTTAAAATAAGATGCTGTAGTTGTTATATAAAATCTGTTTACTACAGCATCCTTTTTATTTTTTCTTTTTTTTAACTTTCTTTTTTGCAACTGAAAAACCAAAAGACCCTAAAGATTTTTTAGGTAATGGGTAATATTCTCCATGACAATAAGATATTAAATTAGCTTCTTCAAAATGAATTTTCCCTTTTTCATCAATAAGTGATTCATCTACATGAGAACCAAGGACATCTGCAATAAACACATCATGAGTACCAAGAGACATGATTTCTCTAACTCTACACTCAATATTTACAGGACATTCTTTTATGTATGGGACATTTATGTTAGTAGACTCACCTAAATTAAAATTCATTTCTTTAATTTTATCCACAGTTTTACCTGATTTAACACCACAATAATCTACGGCTTTAACCATAGAAGAGGTTGGGAGATTAACTACAAACTCCATAGTTTCTTTAATATATTCATAAGACAATCTTTCAGGTCTTACAGAGATTGAAAGTACTGGGGGTTTTGTGCATAGAGTTCCAGTCCAACCTACAGTAAATACATTTTCATCTCCGTTTTTATTTCTAGAAGTGATTAATACCACTGGTACTGGATTTAATATAACACTACCTTTAAAGCTCCTTTTATCCATGAATGACCTCCTAATATAACTATTTACGGCTCATAATTATAGCATTAGAATATTAATATAACAAGTTAATTATAAGGAGAAAGAAATGAATATACAAATCTTTGGAACTAAAAAATGTTTTGACACTAAAAAAGCAGAGAGGTATTTTAAAGAAAGGAAGATAAAATATCAATTTATTGATCTAACTGAAAAAGCTATAAGTAAGGGCGAATTACAAAGTATAAGAAAGTCAATAACGCTAAACGCTTTAATTAATATAAAATCTAAAGAATACGAAAAATCAAATCTGAAAAACATTAGAGGCGATGAGGTTAAAGAAGAAATATTGTTAAAAAATCCTAAGTTATTTGTAACTCCTGTTGTTAGGAATGGAAAAGAAGCTACAGTAGGATATGAACCAGAAGTTTGGAAACAATGGGAATAAAAAATAGATAGAAATAAAATTTCTATCTATTTTTTATTATTGAACATATGCTATGTGAAGAAATTCCTTCACCTTTTCCGGTAAAACCTAGTCCTTCTTCTGTTGTAGCTTTAATATTTAAATCCTCAATTGAGATATTTAAAGCTTTAGCAATATTATCTATCATACTAGGTATATATGGAGAAAGTTTAGGTTTTTGTGCTATTATTGTTGAATCAATATTATTAACAATGTATCCCTTTTCATTCAAAAGCTTACCTACATACTTAAGTAATTCTATTGATGATGCACCTTTATATCTTTCATCAGTATCAGGAAAATGTCTTCCTATATCACCTAGAGCGGCAGCACCTAATAATGAATCCATGATTGCATGAATCAATACATCGGCATCAGAATGACCTAATAATCCTTTTTCAAAAGGGATCTGAACTCCCCCTAATATAAGTTTTCTATTTTCTACTAATGCATGAACATCATATCCAAGTCCAACTCTCATTTTATCACCTCAAATTTTTATTATATTTTAGCATAAGCTAAGACATAATTTAAGAGGATAAAAGAAATTAACTAGAGAATTTTTTTAAATGGATAAACAACGTTATCATAGGAATCCTTACTATTAGACGATGTAAAGATTTTCTTAATCCTATAAAAAAATTTTTTAAATAGCATTAACTTGTTAGAGGCAGCGGGTTGTTGATGTTTTGTAAAATCCACATAAATAACTTTGCCGTTCATATTAATCACCTCTTAATACAAAATCTTATATTTATATTATACCAAATTTAGCATAAACATATTAGGCATTTGTAAAAGTTTTTATGAATAATTAAGTAATAAAAAAATTTATATACTATGCTATAATATAGTATATGAATATACATAGAACAATGGGAGGAATTTATGAAAAATAAAATAAGAAATATAGTAGGTGTAATTTTAATCCTAGTAGGATTTATAATTATTGCTTGGGTAGGAAATGAAAAATATATCGCTTACAAAGAACAGCAAAAATTGAAGCTAGCCTTTGATGAAGTTTTAAATCAATCTTATGAAGAAGGTACAAGTGTAACTAATGAAAGTGGTAGTAGTGAAGTAACTATTCCTCCTATGGGACTGTTAAAAATACCTAAAATAAATGTGGAAACGGCTGTTGTAGAAGGTGTAGAATTATCAACACTAAGATATGCAATAGGACACTTTCCTGAAACAGCAAAAGCAGGGGAGAAGGGAAACTTTGCTTTGGCAGCACACAACGATAGATTTTTTAAAGATGTTGATGAACTAGTAAAAGGTGATGAAATAATAATAAAGACAAAAGAAAATGAGTATGTCTATGAGGTTAATGATAGTTTTATAGTAGAGCCAGAGCAAGTATCTGTATTAGATGCCACAAAGGATAGTACTATAACACTTGTGACTTGTACACCTGGAGGTAAAAAAAGACTTATAATTAAAGGTGTGCTAAAAGTATAGGCTAAATTAAGGTATATGGAGTTGATAGTATGGATGCTTTAATAACAAAGCTTAGGTATAGATTTTTTAATGGAAGTAAAATTAGGATGGTTAATCCTGATGAGGATAAAATAAGAGGTAAGGAAGTATTCTTATTTATTAGGGAGTTAGCATTATATAAAGTTAAATTAAGTAGATTGGTTAATAGTAACCAAAAGGAAGCTAGTAAAAGTCTTTGTTTAAATATAGCGTATTATATTATTGAGAGCCCTGATGCTTATGATTTACTTAGAAAAAAGAGGGAGTTACCTATAAGCGATATATGCAGAGAAACAGGAGTCTCAAGAACATTTGTTGAGCTATGGGGCGATTTTATAATAGCTTATACTTTAATATTAGCTAATCCTAATTATAGATTTATTCAAGAATACATAAATATAGTTGAATATGATAAACAAGGAATAGTACAAGCTGAAGGTGATAAAAAGTTACATAAAGGGATAATACTTAGAAAAGAAAGAAAAAACTCAATTATATTAACATGTGATGGGAGTTTTATAAAGATAAAAACAAATGAAAGTGTTAAATTGGGTGAAGAAAAAGAAGGTAATGAAAGTAAAAGTATAAAACATTATAGAAAACAGATAGCAATCATATTAACAATTATAATTGCTTTGTCTGGAGTGCTTTATTATAAATATAATAAGATCACATCTATAATAATTATTAATACTACATCATTAATCAAAGTTGAAATTAACTCGTTTAATAAGGTAGTATATAGCTATTCCCCTACAGAAAAGGGAGCTGATCTCTTAGACGAAGCAAATGTTGAGAATACTGATATAGATGATGCGCTAAAAAAGATCTTAGCATTAGCCTATGAAAAAAAGATGCTTGTAAATAATTCAGTCACAATTTTTATAAATCAGCAAGCAATATCTTATGATAGTATAAAAGAAACTGAAAAGTACTTAATAGAAAAAAACATTGATACTTCAATAAATAATGTTGGATATGAACATAAGGTTAGGAAGGATAAAGACGATCATGAATCTGAGAAAAACACAGAGCAACAAAAAACTAGCACAGAGAAAAAGTGATAGTAAAGTAAACTCAAATAATATAATAAAACATAGTGAAAAAAGTGATGACATAAGAATAAATAAATATATATCAGATTCAGGATTTACATCAAGAAGAGAAGCTGACAAATTAATAGAGCAAGGAAAAGTTTTTATAGATGGAATTAAAGCAACTACGGGAACTAAAGTAAAAAAGGGACAGCAGGTTAAGGTTAATAATATATTAATAGGAGAAAACCTAAAAAAAGTCTACATAGCATTAAATAAACCAGTAGGGATTACTTGTACAACTGAATCAAAAATCAAAGGAAATATTGTGGACTTTGTAGGCCATAAAGAAAGAATATTCCCTATAGGTAGATTAGATAAAGATTCCCAAGGATTAATTTTTCTAACTAATGATGGGGATATAGTAAATAAGATATTAAGAGCAGGAAACAACCATGAAAAAGAGTATATTGTTACTGTAGATAAGCCTATTAACAAAGAGTTTATAGCTAGAATGGGCTCTGGAATAAAGATACTAGGAACTATTACGAAAAAATGTTTTGTACAAAAAGAAAGTGACTATGTATTTAGAATAATACTTACTCAGGGATTAAATAGGCAGATAAGACGAATGTGTGAGGCATTAGGATATAAAGTTAAGAAATTAGAAAGAATAAGAATAATGAATGTGGAATTAAAAGATTTAAAAATGGGTCAGTGGAGATATTTGTCTGATGAAGAATTAAAAGAGATAAATAATCTGATATCTGGTTCAATAAAATCTATATAAGATAAGGCTGGTTTTCCAGCCTTATTTATTTTTAAATATATCGTAAAGAATAGGGCCATCAGCTTCAGGAAGAGAGCCGCCTAAAATATGAGCTAAAGTTGGTCCTTCAGATGTAAGATGCATAGGCCCTATAGAATGATTTTTCTTTATAGAAGGTCCCTTTAACATAAAAACAGTTTGATAATCTTTGATTTTTGGATCATAACCATGAGTAGCTTTATGATATTTACCGCTAACTGCCTCTATAACATCTCCATCAATATCATTTATAAAATAGTAACCTCGCTTAGCCTCTAGCATAAAATCACAATGATTATCTGCACCACGTAAGGAAGCTTCTTCTTCAGACAGTATAGCTTCTATACAATTATTATTTTCAGAAGAGAACTTCTTTAATAAATTAAATACAAAATCCCTTTTTAATTTGTTTTTAATATAAATATAAGCCGAACCATCACAATAGTTGCAATAAGCAATGTAATCTTCTATTAAGCCTTTGCTATTTACACATATAAGTGAATTATCTATAAATAGCTTGTTTAACTTTATTACATAATCCGCATCTAAAAAGCTATGGTCTCCTAAGACCACTAAAGTAGTCTCATCATACATATTAAGCTTCTCTAGAGAACCTATAATTTTACCTAACCTATCGTCATGCCTTTTCAAAGCATCATAAGCCTCTTTAGATGAATAACCGTAATTATGACGATTAGTATCTAGATCAGTAAAATGAACCATCATAAAATCAGTTTTTCTGCTTTCAAGCAGATATAAAAAAGATTCAAGCACAAAATCATCAAGATTAGGTTGTTTAAGTCCATCTCTTATATGTCCAAACTTGTTATTAATATCAAATTGAAAATACTTGCTCCCATTTAATAAAGAAACTAATATTTGATTTTGCCAAGGTCTAGTTGGAAAAACTTCAGGTACATTATAATCAATATCAGCCTTTCCAGTAACTGGCCACAAAAAAGTAGAGGTTTTCATTCCTTTTTCTTTTGCAACTTCGTATAAAGTTTTACCTTTTATATATTTCCTTTGCCAGTACCAATCCGAGTTAGTTGGAAATTTAGGTTGAACCAAGATATTATTTATTATTCCGTGATTAATAGGATGTTTACCGGTAGAAATAGTTGTGTGCGCTGGATAAGTTAATGATGGATAAACAGATTCTACATCATTAGAGTAAGAACCTTCATTTATAATTCTTGAGAAGTTAGGAAAACCTTTCATTAATTCAAAATCTTTTTTATCTATTGCATCAAAAGAAATTATAATCATATATTTTGATTGCATAAAATCACTCCTAGAATATATTTACACATATAATTATATCAAATATATTCCAATTTTTTCATTAAAATCACTTTAAATTTCTAAAAAAATAACCACTCAAAATTAACATAAATATTTTGAGTGGTTATTATTATTTTTTATTTATCGATAAATCACCAGAAGTTGAGTTAAATCTAATTTTTGAATTAGAATTGTTATTTGATCCAAATTCATTAGATATAGATCCACTTAAAGTTTCAGAAGCTAATGCAAAAGATGCGTTAGAAGGAATTGTTAAGTTTGTATATCCTGAAACAGTAGAAAATTTATAATCATTATTAAAGCTATTAAAATCTACATTTATATCTCCAGAAACTGTTTTACAATTTATATTTCCAGAAAAGTTTTGAGCATATACACTACCAGATATATTTTCAATAGTAGATGTTTCAGTAGTTACATTATTAAAAGAAATATTGCCAGAAGTAGAACTGGAATTAATACTTTTTGTATTAATATTCATTAATTCTAAATCACCTGAAATAGTTTTGATATCTATCGAATTAAAACTATTATTATTAATATTAATATAAGAAGATGTAGATGATATGTTTAAGCTTTTATTATAGTTATTTGGTATAAAAACATTAATAGACATATCTTGTGAATTAAATAAATTAGAAAGTAAATTTATACTATTAGAAAATGAAAAAGTCACTTGATTTCCTGAAATAGTTTTTTCAAGCTTAAAGTCTTGAATAGAATTATTAGTACTTACATTTCCAACAGTACTTACTGAAACTTCATTTTTATCCCAAGTTTCAATATTTATATTACCTACTACGAAATTTAAGTTTACTAAATCTATACCATCTAAAGAATTGGATTCTGTTGAATCTACACCATAGGTATAAGTGTTTCTACTGAAAAATGAATTTACGTTTATATTTAATTTATTTAAATCATTAAAGCTTATATTTGATGAAAGTAAACTAATAACTACGCCTGTATAACTTATTATACATATTATTATCAAAATTATAGAAAAGCTGAATAAGCTAAGTTTTTTCTTCATAGATAAGTCACCTCCTAATTAAACAAATTTTTCATGAATGCAAAAAACTTCTTTGTAAGATACCATAAAAATTTAAATATTTGAATCACTATTATAAAAGATAGAATTGTAAGAGAAATATTTCCTATTAAAAAGAAAATAGTAGATGCCATAGGAATTTGATCTAGAACAGTACCTAGCATATCCTTTAAGTGACCGGTATTTAATAGTTTTGCAAAAAATAATAGAACACTACTAAAGGTTAAAGCTAATGAAAATATAATTCCAGAAAATAAGGCTGCAATTGTTGCAAAAACAGCACCTATTATTCCAGGAGAAAGAATTAAAACTACAATAATAAGAAAAATAGTTAATAAAATTGATTTATCAGATTTTTTATTTCTTACAGATTCATAATTATTGTAAGAATTATTAGTATAGTTTTTATAATCACTATCTGGCTCTTTTATTTCAGATTTAAAACTTGGCGTATATTCAACCTCATTCTCCTCAGGCGTATTATGAGAGTTGCCATTATATTTTTCGATTATTTCATAGGGACTGCCTAACTCTTGTATTATTTCATGATCACTTTTTCCACTTGAAATCCCTATATCGAAATGTTCTTCATACTGAGAAATTATATCGTCTCTTTGCTCTTTAGGCATTTGTATAAGACCATTTGTTAATATATTTATAAATTCACTTTTTATCAAATTCGTTCCCTCCTTTTTGTTTATCGTATATCTGAATTGTATGATTTTAATAAGTGGAATTCAAGACGTTTAGACTTACATTAAGGAAATCTTAAGAAGGCAATAAGAATTATTAAAGAAGTATATAAAATAATAAGTTTAAAAAAATGAATATTTTTTGTTGACATCGATTTAAAGAGATGTTATTATGAATAAGTCGCCAAGTGGTGACGATGTTATTTGAAAATTAAACAGAGGAAACTTAAGAAGTTTTGAATAAAACGAAACTTACACAACGA
>NZ_DCLI01000011.1:0-21915 GCF_002320975.1 Clostridium sp. UBA1652 | reverse complement strand
GGAAGTCGCCAAATATTATGGTTCACTAGCTCAGTCGGTAGAGCACATGACTTTTAATCATGGTGTCCGGGGTTCGATTCCCCGGTGAGCCACCAAAAAATCCTAGAATTTTCTAGGATTTTTTTTATTTTAAAAAGTTTATAATAAAACAATTGATTATTAGTTTATTTAATAAATTTTAAAAAATATAGTTGTGTTTTATATGTTTACACTTTACAATTGACATTATAAGGTTTTAAAACAGGTATTAGTTGAATGAAGTTAAAGTCTTATATTATCATTTTAGTAAGAAGGTGAATATGTGAATAGCTCTTTAAAAGAAGATTGTGAAATAATTAAAGCATTTAATAACAACATAGTACTTGTTCAATCGGAAGGAAAAGAAAAAATGCTCTTTCAGAAGGGGATTGGATTTAGCAAAAGACCAGGAGATAAAGTACTTAAAGGAACAGAAATAGAAAAGATATTCATAATTGAAGATAAAGATAATATAAGAAATTTTAAGACTTTAATAAGTAACTTAGAAGAAGAGTTTGTTGGTTTTTGTGAAGAACTTATATTTTTTATATCTAAAGAATTAAATGAGGAGTTAAGTGAAAATATACATATAGGATTAATAGATCACTTATTCTTCGCAATAAAAAGATTAAAAGGTAATGAAGAAATACAAAATCCATTTATAGCTGAAATCGAGACTTTATACAATAAAGAGTTTACTTTAGCGCAACAGGTTGCAATAAAAATAGAAGAGTCTTTAGGTGTATATATACCTGACGGAGAGGCTGGATTTATTGCTTTGCATATACATTCTGCAAGAAATAATGGTAAACTTTCTAATACCATTAAATATAGTTTTATAAGTAACACTATAATCGAATATATTGAGGATACATTAGATATTGAAATAGATAAGAAATCATTAGACTATGCTCGATTTTTAACACATCTAAGATTTGCGATAGAAAGAATAAGAACTAATACACCTATAACAAATGATTTTATAGATGTCATAAAGCGTAAATATCGTAAATCATATAATATTGCTAAGTATGTTGCAGAAATATTAAAAGAAAATTTAGATGATGTGGATGTAGTTGAAGATGAAATAGCCTATTTAGCTATGCATATAGAAAGGTTTAGAGTTTCTCTATCAAAATAAAAAGGTGCTAAGATTTAGCACCTTTTCTTATTTTGTTTTATAAGTTAAAATAGTATCTTTTCCCGCTTCTACAGATTGACCGATAGAAGGATTAAGTGACTTTACAGAATCCATATTTGTAATAACTATAGGAGTTACTAATGGTAAATTTTTAGATTTTATAAATTCTCTATCTATTTTTAAAAGAGGAGTTCCAGCTTTAACCTTTGTGCCTTGTTCACATAGAAGCTCAAAACCTTCTCCATCTAAAGAAACTGTATCCATGCCAATATGAATTAATAATTCTATTCCATTGGATAAAGTCATAGCTAGAGCATGTTTAGTTTTAAATACTAGAGTTAATTCTCCATCAGCTGGAGCTACTACTAAGTCTCCTGTTGGGTCTATTGCTATACCATCACCAGTCATTTTTTCTGCGAAAACTGGATCTGGTACAGCGGAAAGGTCTACAGTTTTACCTGAAATAGGAGCTACAAGTTTTAATTCTTTACTAAATAATCCAAACATAAATATTAACTAATTATTTTATAAAAACAATTAGTACAGTTCACTTCCTTTCAATTACTAATTTAAATATACATGTTAAATGAGGTGTAATCTAATAAGCATTCTTTAAATAGTTCTTATAAATTTACACAACCTATTAAAAAAAGGCATAAGTTTAATACTAAACTTATGCCTGATTAACAGTTACATGTTCAATGTAATTATATACACTGATATATATTTTGTCAATCAATAGTAATTTGTATAAAAATAAAAATTTAAAAAAATAATTTAATGTAACCGTTGACTAATAAAAAATAATAGTATATACTTGTCTTGTAATTAATAAGTAACTGATACAGCGTGTAACTAGTATAGGGCATTAGCTGGAAAGAGTATATTATGTGTATATTCTTTTCCAGCTTTTTTATTTGCAATTATTTATGATAATTTGCTGATATCAGTAAAAACTATATTCAGGAGGGATTTATATGTCAAAAGGAAACAACAGAGTATTAGCTTTCTTACAAAAGATAGGTAAAGCACTAATGACTCCAGTAGCAGTAATGCCAGCTGCCGCTATACTATTAAGATTAGGTCAAAATGATGTATGGACATGGACTGGTAATAAGTACTTAATGGAAAAAGGTATTCCAATAATAGCTCAAGCTGGAGATGCTATTTTTGGTACTTTATATTTAGGTAAAGGTGATGGGGCAACACCTATTTCGATACTTGGGTTATTATTTGCAGTAGGTATTGCAATTGGTTTAGCTGAAGAAAACAATGGAGTGGCAGCACTATCAGCAACAGTAGGATTTTTGGTATTACAAAAGGTTGCATCAGCTATCAATCCAACCATAAACATGGGAGTATTTGCAGGATTCATAGCAGGTATATTAGCAGGTCTTTTATATAATAAATTTAAAGATATTCAACTTCCACAGTTTTTAGGCTTTTTTGCTGGTAAAAGGTTTGTACCGATAGCTACATCTTTCATTATGATAGCGTTAGGCGTATTAGCAGGTTATGTATGGCCAGCTATCCAAACAGGATTAGATACATTTGGAAACTTCGTTGCTGATTCAGGTTCAGCAGGAACATTTGGATTTGGATTATTAAACAGATTACTAATACCATTTGGATTACATCACGTAATGAACTCTATATTCTGGTTTACATTTGGAACATTCACTAATGCAGCTGGTGAAATAGTTAGAGGAGACTTAACTAGATACTTTGCAGGAGATCCAGCTTCTGGAGCATTTATGACTGGATTTTTCCCAATAATGATGTTTGGTCTTCCAGCAGCATGTTTAGCAATGATAACAGCAGCTAAAAAAGAAAAGAAAAAAGAAGTTACAGGAATGCTTTTAGGAATAGCATTTACATCTTTCTTAACAGGTATTACTGAACCAATAGAATTCTTATTCATGTTCTTAGCTCCAGTATTATATGGAATACATGCAGTTTTAACTGGTATAGCAGGAGCAGTAACATATGCTCTAAACATGAAATTAGGATTTGGATTCTCGGCAGGATTTATAGATTATGCATTAAACTTTAGCAAATCTAATACAAGTAATCCATTAGGATTAGCATTAGTTGGTTTAGTATTTGGAGCTATATACTACTTCGTATTCTTATTCTACATTAAGAAATTTGATGTAAAAACTCCAGGTAGAGAAGATGATGATGAAGTTGAGGTTGAAGTAAAGGCATCAACAAAATCTTCTGATTTAGCAGGTAAAGCTAAAGGAATACTTGAAGCAATAGGCGGAAAAGAAAATATACAAACAATAGATGCTTGTGTAACAAGAATAAGATTATCTTTAAATGACGGAAACAAGATAAATGAGAGAGAACTTAAGAAATTAGGTGCTTCAGGAGTAATGAAGATGGGCGAAGGTAACTACCAAATAGTAGTAGGTACTTTAGCAGATCCAATAGTTAGTCAGATGAAAAAATTATTATAAGTAATATATTAAGAGGCTAGGAAATTTCCTAGCCTTTAATTTCATATTTTAATATTAACATTATAAATATCAAGCCACATATTTAATTGAATTAGATAAGCTATAAATTGAGGCCCCATCATAAGTTGTCCGTACCAAGGAATTTTATATGATTCTCCTTTACTATCAACAATTTGCTGAATTTTTGTTTTATCTATAATTTCTAGTATAGGTGAAGATGGATTATTTAAGATCTTGTTCATCTCTTTGCATACAGCTTCAGTATAAATAGGATGATAAGTCTTTGGATAAGGGCTTTTCTTTCTTTCCACAATTTCTTTCGGCAATATATTTTTTAATGAGCTTCTTAATAGACCCTTTTCACGTCCATGTAGGAATTTGATTTTTGAAGGAATATTAAAAGCATATTGAACTAATCTAGGATCAGCAAATGGAACTCTAACTTCAAGAGAGTTAGACATGCTCATTCTATCTTTTCTGTTTAATAAGTTTACCATAAACCACTTTATATTAAGATAAAATAATTCTCTCATTCTATGCTCATAACTATCTTCATTATCCAAATGAGGAATTTTAGCTAAAGAAGAATTATAATGATAATTTACCATTTCTTCTATTTTCAATTTTTTCATAGTTGGACTTAAAATATCAAGTCTATTTGAAGTAAATCTAGACCAAGGAAAGGTATTGGCTTCATACATATCTTTATTAGTAAACCAAGGATAACCACCAAATATTTCATCTGCACATTCACCGGATAAGGCAACTACGTAGTCTTTTCTTATTTCTTTACAAGCTAAGAAAAGAGATGAATCTATATCTGCCATACCAGGTAAATCTTTTGCTATTAAAGCATCCTTTAAATAACTTACTAAATCTATATTTTTTATCATTATTGTTTTATGATTGCTATCTATATATTTAGAGGTGAATAAAGCCCACTCCTCATCAGAGGTTGGCTGAAAAAGAGAAGATTTAAAATAGTTTTCATTATCCTCAAAGTCAATTGAGTAGGTAGTTAATTTTTTACCTTTGTCTTTAAAGTTTTTTGATGCTACTGCAGCTATAGCAGAGGAGTCTAATCCTCCGGATAAAAAGGTACATAAAGGAACATCACCTACAAGTTGTCTACTAATTGCATCAACTAATAAAGACTCTAAATGTTCAACAGCTTCATCTTCGGTTTCAGTGTATTCTTCGGCTTTAAGAGTCCAATATTCTTTTAAATTAAATTCTTTAGGAGAAAAGGTTATAAAATTTCCAGGAGGAACCTCATCTATATCATTAAATATACCACTACCTAGGGCTGTAGCAGGTCCAAGTGAAAGAAGTTCTGTAATTCCAGTTTCATCTACTAAAGTTGATATATAAGGATGAGCTAGGAGTGTTTTTATTTCGGAACCAAATATTAAAGAGTTTCCTTTAACTGAATAGAATAAGGGTTTAACTCCTAAAGGATCTCTAGCTAAAAATATTTCTTTAGTTTTTTTATTAAAGATACAGAATGCAAAAATTCCATTAAATTTATCTAAACAGTCTATACCCCAATGAATATATGAGGTTAAAAGAACTTCTGTATCTGAATATGAATCAAATTTATATCCATAAGACAATAAATCTTTTCTTAAATCCTCTGTGTTATATAATTCACCATTATAAACTAAAACATACTCATTTCCATTGATAACTTTGGTCATAGGTTGGCTACCACCCTCTGGATCTACGACTACTAGACGTCTATGTCCTAATAGTACATTTTCATTGGTATAAAAACCTCCACTATTTGGGCCTCTGAGTTTAAGAGTATCCGTCATACTTTCAATTATATGATAAAAAGAAGATAAATCTTTAGAAAAATCAATCCAACCAGCTATTCCGCACATAATCATTACCTCGCTATAAATTTAATATATTTTATTTTATAAGTTATACTATGAAATATTAAAAAATATAGTTACAAATGAATGTTTTGCTGAGTATTTTAGTAAAGAAAATAGACTTTATAAAGAAAGTCTTTATAAAGCCTATATACAGAAATCAGGTTCAATTTTAGATTTATATTCGTCCACTAAATCTGCCAAAGTGATATTATCGACAACATTATCAACAGCATCTCTCATTTTATTCCATATTCCTATAGTAACATAAATAGTTGCATTATCGGAATTAGGTTTGTTAGTTGGATTGTAATCTACTGGGTAAAATGGACCTTCCAATACTCTTAGTAACATACCTATGGTTATATCTGATGGATCAGATGCTAACATATATCCGCCTTGAGATCCACGTACACTTCTAACATATCCAGATTTATTTAGTGGAGTTACTATCTGTTCGAGATATTTTTCAGAGATTTCTTGTCTTGCTGCAATATCTTTTAATGGTACTAAATCTTGATTATAATGAATAGCTAAATCAATCATTAGCTGAACGCCGTATCTACCTTTTGTGGATATTTTCACTACATACACCTCTTTTGATTAAAAATTCTTTTCTCATTATAAGTTATTATAAAGCATATCAAGTTACTAGGCAATTATAATATTTATGTATACTAGCAAGGTATTTCTACAATATAAAAAATAATAATATTATTTTGACTAAATTATAATAATATTATTGATAAAATTAGAGCTATATTAAAATCCTATAGGAATTATATAAATTAATTATTTTCATATAAAAATTAAATAAATTGATATTCACAGATAATAGAATTTAGTATAATAAAAACTATAAAACTTAAGGAGGAAAACCAATGGGAATTAAATCTAGAAAAGTAGCAATTGTAGGAACTGGATTAGTAGGATCTAGCACAGGATTTAGCTTGATTACTCAAGGTGTATGTGAAGAGATTCTTATGATAGATATCAATGAAGAAAAAGCATTAGGGGAAGCGATGGATTTAAATCACTGCATTGAGTATTTAGATCAACATACAAAAGTAAAGGTAGGAAAGTATGAGGATTGTGGAGATGTTGATGCCATAATAATAACGGCTGGACCACCGCCAAAGCCAGGAAAATCAAGACTTGACACCTTAGATGCATCAGCTAGAATAATGGAATCTATAGTAACACCTATAATGGAAAGTGGATTTAGCGGTCATTTTATAATAATATCAAATCCTGTAGATATAATGGCTTATCATGTTTGGAAGTTGTCAGGATTACCGAAAAGTCATGTTATAGGTACTGGAACTTCAGTAGATTCAGCGAGATTGAAACACTTTATTGCAGATTTGTTTGATGTTGATCCTAGAAGCGTTCAGGCATATTCTATGGGAGAACATGGTGACTCTCAAATGGTGCCTTGGTCCCATGTATATATAGGAGGAAAGCCATTTAATAAGGTTATAAATGATAACAAGCATAGAGTTGGAGATATAGACTTAGATAAATTGGTATCAGATACAGCTAAAGCTGGATGGGAAGTATTTAATAGAAAAGGTACGACTTATTATGGAATAGCTACTGCTGCAGTAGGAGTTTTAAAGGCCATATTTAATGACGAAAATAGAATTATACCTGTATCTACGCTATTAGAAGGTGAGTATGGATTTGATGGAGTTTTTGCAGGAGTACCAGCAGTTTTAAATAGAAATGGAGTTAAAGAACTAGTTGAAATAGAGATGACAGAAGAGGAAAAAGTAAAATTTGATAAATCAGTTAATCTAATTAAGGATTACTGCAATACATTGAAATACTAATTATTATTGACAATAACGAATAAATAATATATAATTTAAAATTGTGTTATGTAGTACGGGATTCACTAGCTCAGTCGGTAGAGCACATGACTTTTAATCATGGTGTCCGGGGTTCGATTCCCCGGTGAGTCACCAATTATATAATCTAACAAGATAACTTGCTTAGCTTAAAATAAGAAAATGCTGTTTTTTGTATTTTACAAGAAACAGCATTTTTATTTATTCTGTAATAAATTCTGCTTTCGGTTCTTCTTCAACCTTTAAAAATATTATTCCACCAACAATAAATAAAATGATTAAACTTAAAATTCCATATCTAGATTCTCCAGTAATGGTTCCAACAATACCTATTAGTAAGGGACCAAATATTGATGAAATTCTTCCAAAGATATTATATATACCAAAATATTCAGCAGAATTTTCTTTAGGAATTAACTTTCCAAAATAAGATCTACTTAAAGCTTGTATACCACCTTGAGCACTAGCTACAAGAAATGATAATATCCAAAAGTCTAATGGTGTTTTTAAAAAGAAACCATATATAGAAACTATGCTATAGGTTATTATTCCTACTAAAATCATTATTCTAGGAGAAAAAAACTTAGATAATTTGCCATATAAAAGTGCAAAAGGAAAAGCTATTATTTGTATAAATATAAGTATTATCATTAATGTATTGCTATTGATTCCAACATCTATACCATAAGCAGTAGCCATGGTTATTACTGTATGAACACCATCTATATAAAAGAAATATGCTAAAAGAAAATAGAAAACATTTTTATTATTTTTAGTAGCCTTTATTGTAGTAATTAGCTTCTTAATGCTAGTGCTTAAATGTTTAGGACTACCTTCTATATAGTATTTTTGATGAACATTTTTAAACATAGGGACAGTAAATATAAACCACCAAACAGCTGTAAGTAGAAATGAGATTTGTGTAGCAAGTATTGTATTCATACTTAAACTTGCAGCATTAGTTATTAATAAAATAGATAAGATAAATGGAATTGTTCCACCTATGTATCCCCAGGCAAAACCAGAAGATGAGATTAAATCCATTCTTTCATTATCAGTTACATCTGTTAAAAATGAATCATAAAATATATTTGAGCCAGAAAATCCTATGGTTGTGATGATATAAATAACTAAGCAATAAATCCAATTGTTTTCTCCAACAGTAGCTAAAAGCGCTGTTGAAATAATAGAAATAAGTGCAAAAATAGAAAATAGTTTTTTCTTAAATCCTTTATAATCTGCAATAGTTCCTAATAATGGAGCTAGTACTGCTATTATTAAAGTAGCAAAAGAATTGGCATATCCCCAGTAGGCTGTAGAAATATTATCTTCTAATCCAACGCCTGCAACACTCTTAAAAAACACAGGTAAAATAGCAGTAGTTATGGTTATGGAATAAGCAGAATTTCCGAAATCTTGTAGTATCCAGCTTCTTTCTTCTTTATTCACTTACACTCCCCCTTAAACTTTTTCATAATTTAATTATAAATCAGAATAGGTGAAATATTTGTATAAATTGGGAGAGTTAACAATAATTAATTTAGCTTTAACAAATATCTCTATAATATTACATATTTTAATTAATTTTATGGAGGCTGTTTATGGATATATATGCTCAAATTACAATTTTGTTTTTAATAATGCTTATAGGAGGTTATGCTAGGAAAAAAGATATATTGAATGAAAATTTAGAAAGAGGATTATCAAGTTTTTTATTAAATATAACATTACCTCTACTTGTAATTAATTCTTTTGATTTTAATTTTAGTAAAGATATGTTCAACAATATTATATTAGCACTTATTTACAGTATTATTGCATTTATAATTGCTATAATTTTGTCTAATATCATATTTAATAGAGTTGAAGTTGGAAGAAGAGAGGTATTAAAATTTTGTGGAGTATTTTGTAATTGTGGATTTATGGGATTTCCTATAATAGAAAGCATTTATGGAAAAGAAGGATTAGTTTATGCGTCTATATTTAATATGATTTTTACTATACTTATTTGGACCTATGGAGTAAGACTTTATGGAGGTAAAAGCAGTGTAAGTAATTTAAGAAGCTTACTCAAAAATCCAGGAATACTATCCGTAATAATTGGGTTATTTATAATGGCTACACCAATAAATCTTCCCTCAGTAATAAAATCTGTGCTTGAGATTGTAGGAGGTATGACGACTCCTCTATCCATGATAATTACGGGGAGTATGATGGCAGGTGTATCATTAAAAGCACAATTTAAAGATAAAAGCATGTACTTAGGCATAGCTACAAGACTTTTGATTATACCGTTAGTTTTATATATTATTACGTTAGCAATAAATCTAAAATCTGTGCCAGCGAGTAGTATAGTAATAATTGAGGCTATGCCAGTTGGAGCTACGGCATCTATTTTCTCTCAGACCTTTAATAAGGAAAAAGAACTGTCAGCTTTTTCTGTTTTTATGAGTACATTAATATCAATGATTACTATACCTATAATAGTTGGGATTGTTGTATAGAGATAGGGTTTTCCCTATCTCTATTTAAAAATATTTTTATACAAAACATAAAGTAAACGTTTATACTTAAGTAAAAATATGGTAAGATATAAGTGGTTTGATATAGTTTATAATTTAAGTATAGCTAGGAGTGTATATTATGACAAAAAGAACTCATATTATAGGAATCCGGTATAAATTAATGACAAGCTTATTATCTATTTGCTTAGTACCATTGTTAATATTGGGCATCGGTAGTTACTTGCAGGCCAGATTATCATTAATAGACAAGTTTGAGATTTCCAGTGAACAAGTGATTCCTGAAGTAATTGAAAAGTTTAATAAATACCCTGTGCAAATATCAATGGCTTCAAGTAACACTATACTTATGGATTCTAAATCAGAGCAGAAGGATATTAAGGATTATTTACAGAAATTCAAAGAGAGAAATGAAGATGTGTTAAATGTATTTTTCTTTACTGAAAAAGGAGAAGCTTTTTCTTATCCTGATGAGAAAAAAATAACTAACCCTAAAAGTGAAGTTTGGTATGAAAAAGCTATAAATAATAATGGAAAAGTTATAAATAGCGACCCGAATAAAAGTTTGATAGCTGATGAATCGGTAGTTACTTTTGCGAAAACTGTTGAAGATAAAGGAAAGATTGTAGGTGTTATAGGTATTGAGATATCTATTAATAAACTTTCCTCAATAACTAATAAATATAGAATAGGAAACAAGGGATACATTTTTGTGGTTAATGAAGAAGGAAATGTAGTTACCTACCCAAGTAGGATAATTGGAAGCGATTCAGATACTAAAATATCTAATTGGGATGTAATTAAAAATAATGAAAATGGATCTACAGAAATAGATTTTAATAAAAGTCATATATTTACGACTTTTGGTACAGATTTAGGTACAGGCTTTAAAATTATTGCAGCTATGGACGAGTCTGAGTTAAAAGCTGATATAAGTGGAATAAAAAATATGATTTTCATAACCATTGGGGCAGTAATTGTGATAGCAGCATTGTTTTCTTTTTGGTTAAGCAATGGATTGGCTAAAAGTGCAAAGAAGCTAGAACAAGGGTTTAAAAAGGCTGCTGAAGGTGATTTAACAGTTAATGTTGACATAAAGTCAAAAGATGAGTTTGGAGAATTAGGAAAAAACTTTAATTTTATGATAAAAAATATGTCAGCACTAATGCTAGAAGTTAAAAATTCTTCTAAAACGGTCTTTGATACATCAACGAATTTAGGAGTTATGGCAGAGGAGAGCACGGCGTCTGTAGGACAAGTATATAATTCTATAGAAGAAATATCTAGAGGAATAATAGAACAAGCTGGAAGTGCGCAAGAAGGAGTAAGTAATATAAATGAACTCTCAAACGAGATAGATGGAATAGTTGAAAATACGAAGGTTCTAAAATCTGTATCATTAAATGCCTTAGAACTAGGAAATAAAGGCTTGAACATGGTTAAAGTTCTTGGTGAAAAATCAGATAGAAGTAAAATATCATCAAATGAAGCTAGCAAAATTGTATTAAATATGAATAAGAATACTGAAGAAATTAATAGAATTTCTGATGCTATAAAGGAAATAACAGAACAAACCAACCTTTTATCACTAAATGCAAGTATTGAAGCTGCAAGAGCAGGGGAAGCTGGAAGAGGATTTGCTGTGGTAGCTGATGAAATAAGAAAATTAGCAGAGCAATCTAGAAAATCTACTGAGGAAATAAGAAAAATAATTGAGAAAGTTCAAAGTATGTCTAAGGTAGCTATAAGTGCGATGGAGGAATCAAAAGTAACTGTAGAGGAGCAAGAGGTAGCAGTAAATGAAACAGAGAAAATATTTACTCAAATACTAGATTCTATAAATCAGTTAACTAATAGAATAAAAGGTATTGCAGAATCAACTAGTGAAATATATTCAAAGAAAAATAAAGTAGTTCAAAAAATAGAAAGTATATCTGAGATATCAGAAGGGACAGCAGCCTCATCGGAAGAAGTAGCAGCATCTACTGAACAAATAAATACAACTATGGATGAGGTAGCAAAGGGAGTTGAGGAACTTAGTTTAATAGCAAGTAATTTACAATATGCTGTAGGAAAATTTAAATTATAATATTGATAAATAAGCCGTTGTATATAGCTCAACGGCTTAAATTTTTTAACAAGATATATTGACTAGGGAACTAGAGGTATAAATCATGGAATGGTGATTTATACCTCTTAATTTTTATATAAACGGAGGAGATTTTTAGAAACTTTTTCACATGGGTAGAGTTTAATTAATTCTTATGGGTATAATAAAGCTTTAGAAATTTAGAAACGTACAAATTTACAAACGTAGAAATTTTTAGTTCAAAAAAAGAACTTCTATGAAAAATCACAGAAGTTCTTTAAAAATAAACTAGATTATTTTACTTCAGGGAACATGTTTACAACTCTATCTAAAATTCCATTTAAATGAGCAATAGCAGTGCCAAAGTTTGTTATAGGCATATCATCAGCTTCAGCTTTAATAAGTCTACTCATTAATTGTTTTCTTGTGAACATACAGCTTCCGCATTGAATTATAAGCTTAAATTCTTTAAGATCTTCAGGGAAGTCTACTCCAGTTAAGTTTACGAATTCAACATCGCCGTACTTTTCTTTAATCCATATAGGAAGTTTTTCTCTTGCTATATCACCTTTTAATGCATGGTGAGTACAAGCTTCTGCTATAAGAACTTTATCTCCAGGTTTTAGAGAATCCATAGCTCTAGCTCCTCTAACGAAGGTTGCTAAATCACCTTTATATCTTGCCATAAGGATTGAGAAAGATGTTAAAGGAATATCTTCAGGAACTATTTTACTTACCTTATCAAACATTTGAGAATCTGTTATAACTAAATCAGGAGCACATTTTAGATCTTCTAATACGTCTATAAGCTCAGTATCTTTAACAGTTAGAGCCATTCCATCATAGTCTAATATATCTCTGATTATTTGAACTTGAGGAAGTATAAGTCTTCCTTTTGGAGCTTGTATATCTTGAGGTGCTACTAAAACAACTCTTGCTTTTGGTCTAAGTATATCTCCAACTATAGCAGGAAGTTCAAAATCTGTAGGAGCAACATCTATGATAGCTTGTTTAAAACTACCTATATTTTTCTTTTCCTTAGCACTTAAAGATACAAAAGGAATGTCAAAATCAGATTTTAGAGAAGTTTCATCTAAAGAAAATTGATCTATTTTGTTTATTACTCCTATTATAGGAATATTTCTTTTAGTTAATTCTTCTTTCCATGTCATCTCCATTGAGAAATCAGTAGACTCACCTGTAAATACTAAAATAGCTAAATCTGTTCTATCCATTATATCGAAGGTTTTCTTTATTCTAAGTTCTCCTAAAGCACCTTCATCGTCTAAACCAGCTGTATCAACTATCATTACAGGGCCTAAGGGAAGTAACTCCATTGCCTTAAATACTGGATCTGTAGTAGTTCCAGGAGTATCAGACACAAGAGCTATGTCTTGGTTTGTTAGGGCATTTACTAAACTTGATTTTCCTGCATTTCTCTTTCCAAAGAAAGATATATGGAGTCTATTGGCTTTTGGGGTATCTAACATGTTTTTATTCCTCCTCTTAATTAGAAACGTAAATCTCTTTCTCCATTTTCTATTCTTTCAAGCTTCTTTAAGCAAGCTTCTTTAGCAGCTTCATTTGGTATGGTTTCAAGGTTTTTAAGTATGGCTTTTTCACCAACTTCTTTAGTTTCTTCATCAGCATAATCTATTAAATATTCTTTAAAAGTAAGTAAGGCATTAGGAAGACATACATTGTGTATTTGTCCAGATTTAGCTAAAGCCATAAATCTTTCTCCAGTTCTTCCTTCTCTATAACAAGCTGTACAGTAACTTGGGACATATCCTTGATTACATAGGCTTCTCATAACTTCGCTAGGACTTCTTTCATCACTTACTTCAAATTGTGCGGTGTTTTCTTTAATTTTATTTTCATCAGCATATCCACCTACTCCAGTACAAGAACCAGCAGAAACTTGAGATACGCCTACAGATAATACTTCTTCTCTAAAATTAGCTTCTTCTCTAGTGGATAATATAATTCCTGTGTAAGGAACAGTTATTCTAAGGATAGCTACTAATTTCTTAAATTCTTCATCCTTTAACATGTGAGGATATTTATTTGTATCAACACCTTCAGCTGGTCTTAACCTTGGAACAGATAAAGTGTGTGGGCCTACCCCTGTTTCTTTATCTAAATGTTCAGCATGCATAAGTAAAGCTATAGTGTCGTATTTATGTTCATATAATCCATAAAGTACACCCATTCCAACATCATCAATTCCAGCAGCTCTAGCTCTATGCATTGCTGTAGTATGCCAGTTGTAATTATGTTTTGGACCGTTTGGATGTAGATTTTCGTAAGTAGGTTTATGGTATGTTTCTTGGAATAATATATAAGTACCTATACCAGCATCCTTAAGCATTTCATATTCTTCTACAGTTGTTGCAGCTATATTTACGTTACATCTTCTTATAGCTCCATTATCAAATTTTAATGAATATATAGTTTTTAAAGATTCAAGAACATACTCTATAGGATTGTTAATTGGGTCTTCTCCAAGTTCTAAAGCAAGTCGTTTGTGCCCCATAGCTTCTAAAGCTTGTACCTCTTTTGCTATTTGATTTTGAGTTAATTTCTTTCTTAATAAATCGCTGTTACAGTGTTGATAACCGCAATATTCACAATTATTTACACAGTGATTAGAAAGATATAAGGGAGCAAATAAAACGATTCTGTTTCCATAAATTCTTTCTTTAATTTCTCCAGCAACTTTAAACATCTCTTGAACTAATTCTTCATCTTCTACAGCTAAAAGCACTGCAGCTTCTCTATGAGTTAATCCTTTAAAGTCTCTAGATCTTTCAAGAAGGTTTTTTACGTATTCTTTATCTTGGGCTAATTTTTCACCTTCTTCGATACTTGAGTAAATTTCTTCATCAATAATAAATTCTTCTGCCTTATATTCTCTTATCATAATAAAAACACACTCCTCTAATATTACTTCTTTGTAATAGCAGACTTAACTTGAACGTACTTTATTCTTCCAAGCTTACCTGTTAAAGCACCTATTTCATCCGTTGTGCCATCAACAATAATAGAAATTACAGATACCCCTTTTTCTCTATAGGGAATACCCATTCTGCCTACTATTATTTTGGCATAGTCATGAAGTATTTCATTAACAGAAGGAGCAGCCTCTAAGTTATCTAAAACAATGGCAACTACACCAACCCTATTTTCCATGATTACCTCCAAAAAATAAAACCCTCTGTTAGCAGAGGGTTAAAATTTTAACAAACTAGGAAAAAACATAAATTTAATTAATCCAGTTGTCATATTAATCCTTTTGCTTAGAAACTTCCTTGCAATTAGAATGAAACTATATAACTAATTCCTAAAGTCAATTAAAAGAGAAAAGCTCTTCTAATTCAGTTTAAGAAGAATTACAATATATATTGTACATCAGTTAAATCTAGATATCAATAAACGGATATAAATAAAGCATATGAAAAGAGGTTTAAAAATATGAAATGGTATATAAAAGAATTTAAAGATTTAAGTATAGATGAACTTTATGAGATAGTTAAATCAAGATTTGAGGTTTTTGTTTGCGGACAGAAAATAGATGAACAAGACTTTGATGATGTGGATAAAAAATGTGCACATATATTTTGTGTAGATAATGATAGAGTAGTAGCTTACAGCAGAATAATCCCAAAAGGAATAAGTTATAATGCACCTTCAATAGGAAGAGTTTTAGTTTTAGATAGCTATAGAAGAAGAGGGTTAGCTGTAGAAATGATGAACAGAGCTATTGAATATATAAAGGACGTCTATAAAGAAAAAGAAATAATATTATCTGCACAAGAGTATGTGGTGGCTTTATATAAATCAGTAGGATTTGAAGAAATATCTGAGGTTTATTTAGAGGCTGGAATTCCTCATAAAAAGATGAAGAAATATTTGTAGTTATAGAAACTTCTAACCATCACTAACCTTAGTATCGTTGCATATTATGGAAATATGTACCAAAGAACGATAAAGAGGAAGTGGTCGTATGACACCTAATATTATTAATTACTATGGGGGAGGAAATACAGCACGAGGGTTCGTGAATTACTATGACTCTATATTAGAAAATATAAAGGACATATATGTTATAAGAAATGCTCCCCAGGTGATAAAGACATCGGTTATAAAAAACATTGCACAAGCCTATTTAGCAAAAGGTTACGAGATAGAACTTATAAATAGTTATATGGGAGATGAATATGTAGAGGGTGTGGTTATTCCTAATGGGAATGTAGCTTTTATTGATGGCAACCCTATATACGGAACAAAACTAGAGAGTATAGAAAAAGATAAACAATATATAGACTTATCTCAAATTATGGATGAAAACTCATTGAAAAAAAGACACAAAAATATTGAAAACTTAAAAGTATTAATGAAGGAAGAAATAAAAAAAGCTCATATTGCATTTGGAGAGGGGCTTAAAATTCATGATAAATGGGAAGCAATATATATAGAAAATATGGATTTTAGTAGAGCAGATGATTTTGCAAAGGAATTAATAATTAGAATATTAGCAGAAACCAAATTAAATAAAAAATCAAAAACTGTGCATAGGTTTTTAGGAGCAGCGACTCCAGATGGACCAAAGGATTTTATACCAAGCATTACTAGAAATGTTGGCAAGAGGTACCTTATAAAGGGTAGACCAGGCACAGGTAAATCAACTATATTGGGAAAGCTGCTAAGTGAAGCTGAAAAAAGAGGATATGATATTGAAGCTTATCATTGTGGGTTTGATCCTAAAAGCTATGATATGATAGTGCTTAGAGAACTTAGTATTGCAGTTTTTGATAGTACTAGACCTCATGAATATCTAGCAGAACGACATACAGATGAGATTGTAGATACCTATGAAGAACTAGTTTATCCAGGAACTGAAGAGAAATATAAAGACAAGATTGAAAATATTAAACAAGAATATACTAAAAAAATAAAAGAAGCAACAAGTTACCTAGCAACAGGTAAAAAATATATGCTGGAACTAGAAAGCCTATATCTTCAGTCTATAAACAAAGAGAAGTTAAGAAATCTTGAAAAAGGCTTAGGTACATTAATTGAGATGTTTGTTAAATAGAGCAAAAAAGAAATCCATAAATTAAGTGGATTTCTTTTTTGTTGCTTATTTTCTATTTAACTCAAAAAATATTCCGTCCCATAAAGTTATCAAAGTATTGTCGTCTTTAATATAAAAGGTGTTTCCAAAAAAAGAAGTCCAGTTAGAATTAGCATTTTGAATAACATCAACTTTTTTAACAGAAGTCGAGCTTATTCCTATAGTTTTTAAAGAAACTTTGTTTTCTGAATTGAAATCATTATCAGATAAAGTAGTTTCTTCAAAAGTTGGATTAACTAGATTCTCCTTATCGAAGGATACCTTTTTTTCTGTTAGATAGAGTTCTTTTCCTATATAAGACTTTATCTTATCTTCAGACATAGCGTACACTGGAGTAGTTGCAATTTTTTTACTTACAACCCAAGTTCCGAAATAAGACTTAGAAGATGTATTAGTCTTGTCAGTATTAGTTATAGGAGAAGAGGGCTTTTCAGAAGCTTTATTCGAATTAGAAGTAGTTTCGTCTTTATTAGGATTGCTAGTATTTTCATTTTTTATGGTTTCTGTATTAACCTCTTCTTTTATTTCATTACTGCTAGTATCCCCTTTTGTGTACTTAGAACAAGATACTAAAGCTAAAGTTAGCATTATAATTGATATCATTAAGATAAATAGTTTGTTTTTTTTCATAACTTCCTCCGCTTGACTTTACTTCAATCATTTATAATTATAGAACTATAGATTTGTAACTTAAAGTTTTTAGTGCAAGAATTAAGAAAAAATTAGTTTTTGAGATTATTTAGCACAGGAAAATTATTTAAACGATCATAATTATGTAAAAAATGGTATAATATAATAAAATGCATTGCAGATCTTATAATATAAATAGTTATTAGTATATTTAATTATTGTTATAGAATAGAGGTGTTTTGATTGAATAAAACAGTAAAGTGTATAGTTACTTTTATTATTACCTTTATAGTGGTATATATTATAGTGGGTTATGTATTGAATGGAATGTTCGTAGGCTTTAAATGGAATGAAGGTGTTTCTATTTGGGCAAAGATAAAGGAATATTACGTTAGAAATATGCCTAGAAATATTTTACCAACATTAGTGATATCTATAATAATTACAGCTATTATCAATAAGCCAAAGAAAATTAAATAGCTTATAACAATAATTAAATTAGTGAGTATAAAGTTTCAAATGGAGGGTTTAAAATTAAACCCTCCATTTATTTTGGTATATTTAAATCAGTAAGAAATTAGTTTTGTTTTTGGTACAGTGAATTTTGTATTGTAAAGTCGTTAGTATCAGAAATTTTATAACCAGATTGAAAGGAGTATATATTAGTAAGAAGCTTGCTTCCATCTTCGCTTAAGTTAAACCATAGTGTAGTTGCTTCTCCATTTGGTGTGCTATATAAAAGTTGCGTATTGGTTAAAGAATCTACAGATATAGTTGCAGTATAAAGTTTTGATTTGTAGAAAGCTGGATCATGAATATCATCTTTCTGTGAGTAAAAAGCATAAACTATGGTGTCACCAGTTATATCAAAAGAAATCCAAGATAAATTCTCTTCTTCTTTAGGAGATACCTTTAGTAGAGTTATATTTTCTCTATTGATTAAGTTAAACTTACTAAGATATAAGGCTCCACTAGTGCTGTCTTTTTGGGCAAGATAAATATAATTACCATCTTCACTTGTTCTGAAATTATAGTTTCCCATTCCTGAAACATTCAAAATTGCATCAGGATTAATATCATCAAGCGAAAATTCATATATACTCTGTGAGGAAAGTGAAAATGTGTAGAATTTGTTTGTTATTTTACTATAGAAAATATTTGGAGAAACATAGAGGTTTCTTAGAGATAAACTTTTATAGATTTTACCTGTTTTTAAGTCTAGTATACGTATAACATTCTGAAATCCTTCATTATATGGAACATAGGAAAATATACTTACATAGTTAGTATCATATATTTTGTATGGATAAGTCTTTAAGTCATCTTTTATTTCAGGAAGCTTAATAAGCAGTTTTTTTTCTTTTGTATTTATATCATATGACCATAATTCTGTATCCTTAAAATAAGTTATGATATCATTATTAAAATCCCTATCTAAAAAATCCACTCTGCTTTCTATATAATTAATGGAGTTGTCCGAATTTAAAGTAAATAGATTTGCATAAGCTTCATTTGAAGCATCTGAAACTTGGCTGGAGAATATAGGAGATGAATTGTTTGAGAGTGAAATAACATCCCCTACCACAGGGATATCCAAATCTCTAACCTTAGTAAATATCCTACCATCCTCATCTAATTCATTACTCACCTTCTGAACATCATCCTGCACTGTAATAGTCTTTTCTTCTGTAGTACAACTAGTTAAAAATAAAGAAAAGATTAAAAGTGATATTACAAGAACTTTTAATAAAGTGTTTTTTATCATAAAATTTCCCCCTTTCAGTGTTATTTTTATGATAACTTTTAGTAATTACAAAACTTGATTAAATTGTTTCAGAGATATTACAGAAAGAAGGAAAAGTTGTTATAAGCTTAAAGGTTTTTTCAGTTAGTTCTATGGTAATTTCTCCATTTAATGAATTAACTATCTCTTTGCATATATATAAACCCAGGCCATTGCTGTCTTCTGTTGAGTTAGTACCTTTAACAAAAGGTTCAAATAACTTATCTTTTAGAAATGAAGTAGAGTCTTCATAAGAATTTTCTATTGTTAAATAAACTAAGTTATCTTGAGTTTTTAGATTTATGGATATAACTCCATTATCTAGAGAATATTTTATGGCATTGTCTAAAATGTTTGTTAGTAATGAAGTAATACTCTCGCTATTTGACAGTATTAAAGCATCTTCAATATTGATGTTTACTGAATAGGATTTATTTTTCCACTTAATTTTTAGGTTATCAAGAATTCTTGATATAAATGTGGATAATTCTATTGGAATTAATTCTTTCTGTGGATTATTTAAGTTTTTAGAAATATTTATTAGCTCCACTATTAAGGAATGCATTCTTTCACTTTCTTGAAAGATGCCATTTATAGCTCTGTTTCTAAAATTCTTATCCTCTACCTTAGGAGAAAGTAATAACTGACTATAGCCTGATATAGTAGTTAAGGGAGTTTTAAGCTCATGGGTTACATTATTAAAGAAGCTACTTTTACTTTTTTGAAGAAGTAGTGCATTTTCTTTTTCTATCATAAGATATTCTAATTGATTTTTTATCTCTTTTTTCATATTAGAAAACTCTCGTGATAATATTCCTATTTCATCTGAAGATGAAGATTCAAAAGAATAATCAAAATTGCCTAAAGAAACTTCCTTTACTCCTTTAATTAATGAGGATATAGGTTTAGTTATACGAGAAGAGATTAAATATGTAATCAAAAGTATTAGAATACCCAAAAAAACTTGAAGCAAGGTTATAATATGTAATATTTTTATATAATCCAAATAATTTTCACTAAAATCTTTTGTTAAATAAAGAGTATAGTCACTTTTATCATTTATATAAATTGGATAGGAAATTGAAGCAGTATAGGTATTTTTAACTCTATATAGTTTTATTACAGATTTGTTCTTTGAAGCTTCATTAAGTAATGACATATCCTCTTCTGAATTATTTGTGGTGGTTAAAGAGTTCTTATTATCTGAAGAATAAAGGCTTCCGTAGGTGTGGTAGAGCTTTTTTATATCCCATAAAACCTCAGAGCCAACATCAATCCAATCAGAATCAGAATAAGAGTCTTTTAATAAAATCTTATTTTTTATTAATTCTCTTGAATTTATCATTAAATTGTTCATTGAATTAGTTGTATTTTTTTCAAAATCCTTTTTAAGAAAAAATCTTATAGATAAATTAAGCATAATGGAAAAAATAATAAATAAACACATAAAGCACAATGTTATTTTGCTTTTTATACTTTTCATAAATTACCTCATTACATATCCAACACCAAACACAGTCTCTATATGAGAAAAATCAGGTGTATCTATTTTAGCTCTAAGTCTCCTTATATGAACATCAACTGTTCTATCTTCTCCAAAATACTCATAACCCCAAATAGTATTTAATAAAGCATCTCGAGTGAAAATTTTATTTCTATTTTTAGAAAGTAAAGAGAGAATTTCAAATTCTTTTGGATTCAGTTTTATCTCCTCATTATTTTTAAGAATTATTCTGCTATCAAAATCAACCTTTAACACTGGGCTTATGGATATAGGCTGATTGGATAAGACATGTGTATATATAGCTCTGGATCTTAAAGCTGCTCTTATTCTAGCTAAAACTTCTTTTATATGAAAAGGCTTGGTTATATAATCATGAGCTCCTAACTCTAAGCCTAGAACCTTATCAACAACATCATTTCTAGCAGTAATTAAAATTATAGGAATACTAAGTTCTTTATTTATATATTTGCATAACTCAAATCCATTTATATCTGGCAAATTAACATCTAAAAGAATTATATCTGGAGCAAAATCCATTAAATTTTCCTTTAAAGATTCTCCGTTAAAAAGACTTAAAACTTGAAATTTTTCTTCTTCTAAAGCAGTAGTTAAAATATCATTTATATAAAATTCATCCTCAACAACAATAATTTTTTCTCTCATAAACAAATACCTCTCAAATTATACTAAATACATTTTAACATGAGCTTGTTACAAAGTTGTTATAATTTAGAAAATAACTAAGTCATAGGAGCTTCATAAAAGATATCAATAAAAGATTAGACTGACTCTGAGGACCGCGTCTACCACAACAAGGTGCACATCTGATCTGTAGGAGCCGTTTCTCAGGCTCCATTAGAAGTTCGCCCAGCATGTTTGTTGAGCCGACAGACTGAAAGAAG
>NZ_DCLI01000028.1:0-3850 GCF_002320975.1 Clostridium sp. UBA1652 | reverse complement strand
CGATTCCTGCTCGAGCCACCAAAAGTCTAGCAAAATGCTAGACTTTTTTTGTGTATTTAATTAAATTGAATATAAAAAATTAAAAATACCTGAATCTTTTATATAGCTCCTTTTAACCCGATATCCTCAGCAACAGTTTTCATCCCTTCAATGGTTTCTTTGATTACAAAATCTAATTCTAGATCAAGCATTTTTGCTCCATTCTCGATTATGTTTCTATCAACGCCAGAGGCAAATCCTTTAGATTTATATTTCTTTTTAACTGATTTAAGTTCTAAATCTAAAATGCTTTTGGAGGGTCTCATTATAGCGGCTGCGCTTATAAGTCCAGTGAGTTCATCTATGGTATATAATACTTTCTCCATTTTGTGAACTGGTTCAATATCGCAACATATACCATAACCATGACTTGCTACAGCATGTATATATTCATCAGATATATTATGGTTTTTCATTATTTCTTGGACTTTTATACAATGTTCATCTGGATACATTTCATAATCAAGATCATGAAGAAGTCCTACTATTCCCCATTTATCTATATCTTTTTCACCCAATAATTTTGTGAAATGTCTCATTACGCCTTCAACAGCAAGAGCATGTTTAAGTAGAGAATCACTTTTGGTATATTTACATAATAAAGACCAAGCATCCTCTCTAGAAAGTTTCGAATCCATACTACTATACCCCCTTAAAAAATATAACTATATTTTACTATTATAAATAAATATTGCAAGGTTAGAATGAAAAATCCTTAAGTACACATAATAAAGAATAATGATTTTTTTGGGTGGTAACTATGGATGAAATAAATAAAATTATTAATATAATAGCGCATTCACCTTTTGATGTGCTGGTAATAGCCCTATTAATTTATATAGGGTTTCTTATTTTTAAAAAGCTTTTTGTAAAATATATCTGTACATATTGTTGCAAATTTATCAAAAAGACTGAAAACACTTTAGACGATAAAATTTTTGAATCTTTGGAGAAACCGTTAAAGTTTCTAATAGATATATTAGGATTATACTTTTCATTAAAATATTTAGCTTTGAGTATATATAAAGAAGAATTTACGTTAATAACTGAAAAGGTATTAAGATGTGGGTTAGTTATATTTTTTACTTGGATAATCTACAATGTTACAATGGAAGATTCTCTTCTATATAATAGAATAAAAAATAAATATACAGATAAAGTTAATAAGATAATTTTCCCCTTTATATCTATCATAATTAGAATATTGGCGTTAATAGCTGCTGTGAGTATATTTTCAAGAGAATTTGGATTTTCTGGATTTGTTACTGGACTTGGAGTATCAGGAGTGGTTATAGCTTTGGCAGCACAAGAGACTTTTTCAAATTTATTTGGAGGAATGGTTATTTTATTTGATAGACCTTTTTCTATAGGAGATTGGATTCAAACCTCAGACGTTGAAGGCATAGTGAAAGAAATAACATTTAGAAGTACAAAAATAAGGACTTTCTCAAAGGCATTAGTTACTGTACCAAACTCTAAGCTTGCTAATTCCTATATAATTAATTGGACTGATAGAAAAAAGAGACGTATATTTTTTAAGTTACCATTAGATTATGGGACTCGCAGTAAAAAGATTAAAATCTTAGTGAAAGAAATTGAAGATTTTCTTTTGAATGATGAAAGAGTTGATAAAGAGCTAGTGATAGTATCTTTTAATGCTTTTTCAGAACACAGTTTAGATGTATCTATATATTTCTATACCAATGTAATGGAGTATTTAGCTTATGAGAAAACTAAAGAGGATATAAATCTTACCATACTTGAGATATTAGAAAAAAATGAAGTTAGTCTTGCTATCCCATGGAGCAGCGTAGAATTATCTAAAAATAAGGAAGCTGAGGATGGGAAGTAAATATATTACTAACATGAATAATATTAGAAAGATAGAAGGAAAAGAGCAATATAATAGAGAATATAAAATTTAAGAAGTTATTATATTAAAATGAAATATAGATATTTCTATGTTTTAATAAAGGGGAGTATATGAGGAAAAGAAAAGTATTAATTTTTTGTGTTCTCTTAATTATTATAAGTGTTGCTACTATAGCATTTTTAAAACAAAAATATAGAAGTGATTTAGAAGGTAACTCCATAGGAGATATAATAGAAAATTTGCCAATAAAAAAGGTTGTAGTACCTGATGAAAGTTCTAAAGAAGATAAAAATAATAATGGGATACCTGATCCAATAGACATAGTAAATGAGGCAAGAAAAGAAGTGGAAAGAGAAACCGTATATAAAGATGCATATTATACAGGAGGTTATCCACCAGAAGGTGAAGGCGTATGTACTGATGTAATATGGAGAGGGTTCAATGCGATAAATGTCTCAATTAAAGAATTGCTGGATAAGGATATTAGAGAAAATTTAAAAGAATATAGGAGAGTAAACAGTAAACCAGATCCTAATATAGATTTTAGACGAGTATTAAATCAAGATATTTTCTTTAAAAGATATTGTGAGAGTTTAACAATAGAACTTAATGTTGATGATGTAAATAATCTTAAAGAGTGGCAACCTGGTGATATAGTGGTATTTGTAGAAGGGTATGAACATATTGCTATAGTCTCTGACAAAAGAGATAGTGATGGAATACCATATGTAATTCATAATTCCACCCCAAAGGCATCTGAATCTAAATTAAGTTGGTTTAATAATCCTATATATGCTCATTATAGATGGAAATATTAATAAATATTGCAATTATATATGCTCTTAGGAAAGTTAAAGGGAAAAATAATTATTTTTCCCTTTAACCTTAAATATTTTCTATTTGCCAATCTATAGGATTTTTTCCTGTAGATTTTAGAAAGTCATTACATTTAGAAAATGGTTTTGAGCCAAAAAAACCTCTAGATGCAGATAGTGGACTAGGATGTACTGATTTTATTATGTAGTGATATTTGTTTGTTATGAGTTTCTCTTTTGAAATAGCATTATTTCCCCAAAGTATAAATACGACAGGATCTTGTCTATCATTTAATAAAGAGATTATTTTATCGGTTAATATCTCCCATCCTTTCCCTTTGTGAGAATTAGCAGTATGAGCTCTTACTGTTAAGGATGCATTTAATAATAAAATTCCTTGATCAGCCCATTTTTTTAGATATCCATTGTTAGGTATATAGCAACCTAGGTCTGTCTGTAATTCTTTATACATGTTAAGAAGTGAAGGGGGAATACCAACACCTGGTTTTACTGAAAAGCTTAAACCATGTGCTTGATTAGGTCCGTGATAAGGGTCTTGCCCTAAAATCACTACTTTAACATCTTTATATGCCGTATAGTGTAATGCATTAAAAATATCATGCATATTAGGATAAATTGTTGTTGTCTTATATTCTGTTATGAGAAATTGCCTAAGTTTTAAATAATATTCTTTAGAAAGTTCTTCTTCTAAAAGCTCTTGCCAATCATTTTTAAAATTAATAGCCATAAAAATCACCCCAATATATTATAACACTTAATAAAAAATAATAGTCGAATAAAGAAAACAAAGAAATAGTAAACGTTATACATCAATAAAACAGTTCCAGGTGTATCCATAATATGAAATCAAAGAAATATGGAGATATATTAAGAATTACTGGTATAAGTTTGTGTGAATATGTTATAATAATAAATAGACATCTGATATAGATGTTAAGATAAAACACGTTCCGCAGAAAACATAAAGTTTCTGAGAATATAAATGTTAACTGAAAAATATTAAAAAAACAGTTGACATAACAAAAACGATATGGTAACATATTATATGTTGCCGCTAAACGGTGACGAATAATGACGAAATTGGTCTTTGAAAATTAAACAG
>NZ_DCLI01000024.1:27954-46847 GCF_002320975.1 Clostridium sp. UBA1652 | reverse complement strand
TTCACCTTTTTCATCCATTTTAACTATGATAAATTGTCCTGGATTTGATGATTTTGCTACTCTTGGTGCTTCTATATCCATTAGATAGATATTTTCGTTTAGTTGTCTTTTTTTAACTATCTTGTACATGTTTCTCCTCCATATATTAATCCTTGGTTTTTATTATAAAAGTTCCTTCTCTGGTGTTACCAATATTTTTACGTGTTGCTTTTTCTCAGGTCCTGTTAATGCTCCAAATCCTTTTTCAACTATATCGTCAATGTATACCTTAGATGTTATATATCCCTCAGCTTTTATTCTTCCATCTTTCATTTGTGCCATTGTTGCAGGGAACTCATGTCTATAAGCCAATGTTCCTACTATTTTCTTTTCAGTAAATACTAGCTTGTTAGGATTTATATTAACTTCACCTTCCCAAATACTTGTCACAACTAAAGTTCCTTCAAATTTAAGTGAGTCAAGGCCTGTATCTAAACCTATCTTTGCTCCAGTTGTCTCAAATGCTACATCAACACCCAATCCACCTGTTAACTTTTTAACTTCTGTAGCTATGTCACATTCATTAGGATCTAATACATAATCAGCTCCAGCTCTTTTTGCATATTCTTGTCTTATAGACTTTCTTTGTAGAACTATTACTAAGCTAGCGCCTGCTGCCTTTAAACACTCAATAGTAGCAAGTCCTATTGGTCCTGAACCCAACACTAAAGCTGTATTTCCAGTTACAAACTTAGCTATTCTTATTGAATGTAGTGCTACTGCCATTGGCTCTACTAGTGCCGCTTGCTCGTATGACATTCCCTCTGGAATCTTGTGTATGTATTCTTGTGGAAAAACTGTATACTCTGCAAATCCCCCACCAGATCCACATAATCCATGAAAGCCTAATTTTTCACAAAGATTATATTTTCCTTCTTTGCAGGCTGGACACTCTCCGCAAACAACCATAGGCTCTACTATAACTCTATCCCCTTTTTTAAACTTACTAACTCCTTCTCCAACCTCTACAACTTCTCCAGAAAATTCGTGTCCTAATACAACTGGTGCCACATTTTTGCTTAAAGGATGAGGTTGTCCAACTGGTATAAAAATTGGTCCTCCTAAATATTCATGAAGATCTGACCCACATATGCCACACCATTTTACTTTAACTTTTACTGTTCCCTCTAAAACCTTTGGTTCTTCAATCTCTTCAACTCTAACATCTTTAACTCCATACCATAATGCTGCTTTCATAACTATTCCTCCTAATCGTTACTTTCTTAACGTTAATGTTAATTTATTCACAAATATTAAAGCAACTATTATGCCAAAAGAAAAAGGACTTAATTAAGCCCTTTTTATGTTCACATTCTCAAAATGAAACATTTATATCTGTCTCATTTTGAGATTACTATAAAATTTTCTCATTATGATACAGTGATATATTATATTTTTTTATTTTTCTATAAATAGTTGCTCTGCTAATATTGAGAAGTAAGGCAGCTTTTACTATATTTCCTTCACAACTATATATAGCTTTTTCTATGTTTTCTTTTTCTAATTCCTGCATTGATATTACTTCTTCATCATTTGTAAGTAATTCCTTATCTAAACTTACTTCACAATCTTCTTTAGCATTTAGTTCATCTTCGCTTAAGTAATAGTCTCTTTCCACAACATTTCTAAGCTCTCTTACATTTCCGCTCCATTCAAACTGTTTAAGTTTCTCTATATAATCTGGAGTAACTATCTTATCAATAGAATTACTGCTATTCAATAGCTGGATAAAACTATTTACTAATGGCTCTATATCTTCTTTTCTTTCTCTCAGTGGAAGTGTTTTTATATTTATTACACTTAATCTATAATATAAATCTTCTCTAAAACTCTTTTTTCTTATCTCATCCTTAAGAACTCTATTAGTAGCACCTATAACTCTAACATTTAATTGTTTTTCATAAGTTGCTCCTATTCTAGTGATTTTATTATTATCTAATACCCTTAAGAGCTTGCTTTGTATGTCTAAAGGAAGTTCTCCTATCTCATCTAAAAAAATTGTTCCTCCATCAGCTAGTTCAAATTTTCCTGGGTTACCTTCTTTATTGGCTCCAGTAAAAGCCCCTCTCTCATATCCGAAGAATTCACTTTCTACGAGTTCTCTTGGAATAGATGCACAATTTATTGCTACAAAAGGTTTATTAGATCTTTTACTAAAGTTATGAATAGCCTGTGCTATAACTTCTTTACCAGTGCCACTCTCTCCTTCAATTAAAATATTACAATCACTACTTGAAGCTTTTCTTGCCATATTTATAACTTTTTTCATCTTAGAGTTATTAGTTATAAAGTCCTCAAAGTTATAAGTTGCTTTATAACCTACAATTTTCCCTACAAGTTTATGAACATGTCT
The DNA here is from genome assembly GCF_002320975.1 of Clostridium sp. UBA1652. Lineage (NCBI taxonomy): Bacteria > Bacillati > Bacillota > Clostridia > Eubacteriales > Clostridiaceae > Clostridium > Clostridium sp. UBA1652. The sequence goes on along the minus strand of NZ_DCLI01000024.1, from coordinate 44,455 downwards.
AGCTTCTCTAAGGCTAATAACTATACCATTAATCTCTTCATTTGTTTTTATTGGTACGACATTTATTATACATTTTATAATTTTAGATTTTATATAAAAGTCACAATCTATATTATTATGTCCTTTAGTATTAATTATTTCTTCAAGATCTATGTTTCTTATTAAACTCTTTATATTTAAGTCTAAAGCTTCCTCTCTAGATAGTCTTAGAACTTCACTTGCTCTATTATTTATTCTTTGTATTTTTAAGTCTCTATCTAATGAAATAAGCCCTTCAAATACAGAATCAAATGTTGTATTTAAAAGATTATATGAATTAGTTAAAGCTACTTGTTTCTCTATAGCTTGAGCAGCTGAAATAACCATGGCTAATGTATGCAAATGGGCATCTGATCTGTTTCCAGACATATTAATACAGCCAACTAAGTTGCCATTTTCATCATTTATAGGAGCTGCAGAGCAAGTCCATGAATGTTGACTCTTTCCATAGTGCTCTGCTCCAATGGTTTGTAATGGCTTATTTAAATACATAGCTGTTCCTATAGCATTAGTTCCAACCATCTTTTCAGTCCATAATGCACCCTTTACAAAATTTAGCTCATCTGCTCTTTTCATTATGTCCTTATCTCCGATTATATGAATTATATATCCATCTCTATCTGTGAGCATTATGGCAAAACCTGTTCCTTCAACAATATTATAGAGACTTTTCATTATTGGAATTGCCACAGATATTAGTGTTTCATTTTCTTTTGCTTTTACTTCAACATCTATTTTATATCTGTTACTTCCTCTTCCGCTATTATAATCAACCCCATAGGTTTTGCATCTAACCCAAGATTCAGAAATTTCTTTTCTAACTTGTGGTTCAACATAATCATTCTCTACAAAGTTTTTCCATGCACTCTCTATAAAATTTATATAATCTCCCATGCAAATCAGCTCCCATAAACTAAAAATATCAGGTTTTATTTATCCTCTATATTAATTATCATACCATCAACATGTCTCTTGTTCATAACTTTATTCTTTTTTCTATTTTCTTTGCTTTCAAAAATAATATCAAAGTCATAGTCCTCCGGATACAATTCTTCCTTATCTATATAAAGAGATAATCTTTTTTTATTAATCCTTAGCTTTTTCCTCATAACCATAACTCCGTACTCACCTTTAGAGTTTTCAGCTTCGCATATAACCCCTGTTCTATTCATAAAGCTTATAAATACAGAATCTCCAATATTAAATAGAGGTTCCTTTGGCTTATCTTTAACCTGATTGTTTTTCTTTTCTAAAATCTTTATCTTTTCTATTTTCTCTTCATTAATTTTAGTTTCTTCAAGCTTATTAGTATTTACTATTTTATATTGAGAGTAATCCACTTTTCCCTTGTAAGCTATCTCATGGGCTTTCTCAATTAATTTCTTTTCCATCCCAAGTCTTAGTGCAATTAAGAAAGCATTACTTTCACCAGGTTTTCCTATATTAAGCTTGTATAATGGTTTAAGCGTTTCTATATCAAATTCCATAGAACCGTTTATAAAACCTTTGTGTTTTTCTGCAAAATTTTTAATTTCATTATAGTGAGTTGTAGCGCATATAGTTGCGCCTTTATCATATAACTCTTCAAGTACTGAAATAGCAATCCCCATTCCTTCTCCTGGATCTGTTCCCGATCCTATTTCATCTAAAATAACTAAGGTATATTTATCTGCATTATCTAAAATATTTATTATATTTTTTATATGAGAAGAGAAGGTACTTAGGTTTTGTTCTATACTCTGACCGTCTCCTATATCTACTAATATATCTCCAAATATACCTATTTCACTTCCTTCATCTACCGGAACATGAAGAGCTGATTGAGCCATCATTGTTATTAACCCTAAAGTCTTTAGTGCAACTGTTTTTCCTCCAGTATTAGGCCCAGTTATAATTACTCCTTTATAATCTTTTCCTATTTCAAAATCTAAAGGTACTGCTGATTGACCTATTAGTGGATGTTTCCCTTTTATAATATTTGTATAATTTTTAGTGTTAAAGCTAACTGCTCTCCCATCTATTGCTTTGCTGTATTTTCCTTTGGCAAATATAAAATCATAGTTACTCATTATCTCGATATTTATATTTAGTTCTCTTTTATAATCGCAAACTAGATTAGTTAAGGTCGATAGTATTCTATATACTTCCTTTTCCTCTTCAAATCTACAGCTTTCTAATTCATCTTGAGCTTTTTTAACTTCCACTGGCTCTATAAATGTGGTTGATCCGGTATTGGATTTATCGTGAATACTTCCCTCTATATCTTTTCTATAACTGCTTTTTACAGGAATTACATACCTTCCATTTCTTTGGCTTATAACTGAATCCTGAATATAGGTTTTATATTTTTCATTTCTAAGCACAGCTTCTAGCTTAACCTTTATTTTATCTTCTAGAGCATATATCTTTCTTCTTATTTTCCATAAAGCAGATGTTGCTCTATCATCTACAGCTCCTCTAACTATACATTTTTCAATTTCTTCTCTTACATCCTCCATTTCATATGCTGAATGGATATAACTGCTTATAGTCGGTGCATAATACTGTTTATCTTCCATAAACCTCTTCATCTTTTTTATCTCTTTTAGAAGCCCACAAAGTGTTTCTAAATCTTCTGGAGATAGTATTATCCCTTTGTCTAACTTTTCCTTTATTCCATTTATGCCTGCCAAACTATGAAGTGGTATGCTGGAGCTTATATTTACTACATTTCTCGCCTCAGTAGTTTCCTTCATATCCATCTCTATTTTGTTTTTGTCTACTAACGGCTCTAGTTTTTCTATATTGTTTTTTGCAATTTCTGATAAGGCATATCCTTTTAATATATCTTTTGTTTTGTTATATTCTAATAATTCTGTGGTTTTATTATTCAACTTTAATTCCTCCGTTATTTTTATTTAGAGGATCTTAAAGACTCTTCACTTAATTAAAGTTACTCAATATTAATTTTTTGTAATAAAAAAACTGTAGGCAAACAGAGTTCACCTACAGTACAAATACAATTTAAGTAATAAAATTTTTCATGAGAAAGAATCCTATTTACCTTAAGGAGTTGTGAACAGTTTTTACTAAGTGTAAGCCTAAAAAATCCATCAACAAATAAACCTATAAAAGGTTTGATTTTTAAGACTTATTATTTAATTACTTAGTTTAAAACTACCTCACTCACAAATATACTCCCTTTCTTATTTAAGATAATTACATACTATCATTAGTTTTTAACTTTTTCAATACTCTTTATCTTAATATTGATTTCATTACCTCAACTACATAGTCTATATCTTCCTTGTTAACCCAGTAGTGAGTTGCAAATCTCATTTTGCCGCCTTCTGGTCCATTTATCTTTATTCCCTTTTCACTAAAGATATTAACTATTTCTTCTGAAGATAGCGGACAGTTTTCTATTTTAAAGAACAAAAGATTAATATCAAGATTCTCTCTATCAACCTTTATATTCGGAATTTCTTCTAGTCTTTGAGCTAAATATTTTGCATTATCATGATCCTCTTTTAATCTTTTAGTCATGTCTTTTAAGGCTATAAGTCCAGCTGCTCCTAAGAATCCAGCTTGTCTCATTCCTCCACCTAAAAGCTTTCTTTTCTTTCTTGCTTTATCTATAAACTCTTTACTTCCTGCAAGCATTGAACCTATAGGTGCACAAAGACCTTTTGATAAACAGAACATTACTGAGTAACAATATTTTGTAATTTCTTTAACATCAACTTCTAAAAAGGTAGCTGCATTAAATAATCTAGCTCCATCTATATGAAGATTTATATTTCTATCTTTAGCTATTTCATAAACTTCTTTTACGTAATCTAAAGGTAAAACAGCTCCGCTTGAATAAGCATTTTCAAGACATATTAAAGAAGTTCCTGGAAAATGTATATCCTCGTCCTCAGTTCTTATAATTGACCTTACTTTATCTAAATTAAATTGTCCTCTAACTGTTTCTAAGGCTCTAAGTTGAACTCCAGCTATAACTGCAGCTCCCCCAACTTCATGAGCTACTATATGGCAATCATCCCCAAGTATAACTTCATCTCCTCTTTTACAGTGAGTAAATAAAGCTAATTGATTTCCAAAAGTTCCACTAGGAACAAATAAAGCCGCTTCTTTTCCTACTAATTTAGCTGCGTATTCTTCTAGTTCATTTACAGTTGGATCATCTCCATATACATCATCACCTACCAACGCTTTAGACATAGCTTCTCTCATTTCTGGTGTAGGTTGTGTAACTGTGTCACTTCTTAAATCTATAATCTTATCTTTCATAATAATATCACCCCATAAAAATTATATCATATTAATCTATTTATACTGGAAAAATAATTCTTGATATATACACAATTAAAACCAAAGTAGCAGCACTACTTAAAGTAGCCACCATAACTGCCTGAGATGCAAAATCAGGATGATTTTTTCTCTCCACAGCTATAAGCGCAGTATTGACTGCTGTAGGTAGTGCTGATGAGATCATTAAAGTTTGAGCTGCAACTCCTGTAATATTAATAAACTTTAATATTATTAAAGCAATTATAGGTCCTCCTATAAGTCTTACAAAGCTTGAAATATAAACTTCTTTATTATTAAAGGCAAACTTAGTCTTTGCAAGTTGTGCTCCTAATGTTATAAGTGCTATAGATATAAGTCCTTCTTTTAAATAATTAAAAGCTGGCCACAAAGGAAAATTCTCTAAGTTATATGGTACAAATTTTAATAAAAATGCTGTAGGTATAGCGTATATTGCTGGCATTCTAAATATACTCTTCACAGAATCCTTCCAATGCATACTTCCCTTTCCAGCATTATAAAAACCCACTGTATTTGTAGATATATTCTGTACTATTAACACTACTATTTGAGTTGTTAAAGCTACTGTTAGATAAGGAGTCTGTCCATCTACTATAAACGGTGCACTGCTAAACACTAAAGTTATTAATGGAATTCCTATATTTCCTGAATTATAAAATATTATAGAATTTATAAATGCATTTTTAAAACCTTCATCATACTTTCTTATCTTAGCCACTAATGAAGATACTATAGAATTACATATGGCTAAAATTATTACAAATAGAAGAACTCTCCCCATATTGTCAGGCATTTTAGTACTATATATTTGTGTGAAAATAAAAAAAGGCATGTATAAATATATATTTATTTTACTAAGTGTATTAATGTCGAAGTTAAATTTCTTACTTAATATATAACCTAAGATTATTAGAAAAAATATTGGTATTATGTTATTAGATAAAATATAAAGAAATATACTCATTGAACCTCTCCTTTGCTAAAATCCTTCTCATTAATTTCCCCCTTAATATAAATCATACTTATTAAAATCCCCTAGTCACAAGTCATTCTTATTAATTATACACCAACTTTTACGTTTGATAATTTTCTTAATATGAAAATAGTCTCAAGATAAATATAAAAATTTATCTTGAGACTATAATTTTATAAACTTCTATTAATGTTTAGAGATGTATCTGCTAACTTTTCTTCTCTTGCTGAATATTAGCATTAATCCAGAAACTATTGACATCAATCCCATCATTACCAATCCTGTTAACCCTACTAAGCTTCCAGTTTGAGGAAGTTTTGAATCATCATTATCAATAACTTGAGTGCTCTTCGCTGGTGTCATTTGTATATCTAGTTTAACAATCTCATCATTAACTTCTATTGTACCACTTGTGAATGTATCATATCCTGGTTTAGTAACAACTATATAATAATCAGTGTTTGGGAAAACCATAAACGCATAATTACCACCCTTATCACTAACCTGAGGATTTTTATTGTTTGCTGGCGGGAAGTTATCTAACCCTGGAAGCTCTACTAAAGTTCCTGGTTTCTTTCCTGCATCTACATTTCTTTTAGTATCTGCATAATATAACTTAACATCTGCTCCTTCTATTACTTTACCTGTAGTGGCATCTGTAATAATTCCATATGGATCAATAAGGGCTGTACTTATTATCATTTCACCATTTGAATCCAATGTTAAATTAATTTTTCCAACAACAATCTTAGTTCCATCATCAAAATGATATACAATATTTAAATTATATTCATGACCTTTTTCAAGATTTGGAATTTCAAAAACCCCTTTAGAGTTTCCATCAGTTCCAATTTTAATATTAGTATCGCTTCCTGGGAACTCAATTAAATACTTAGAATAATCATTTAGGTATCCTTTAGTTCCATCTGGATTTTTAACTAATATTACACCAACAGCAGTTTTTACAGAATCAAAAACATCTTCACCAGTTCCTGTCATAGTTCCAGCATGTGCCTTTTGAGTAAATGTCTTATTTTCCATCTTGCCATTAATTTCAATTGGCTTAGTTATAGATAAATCATAGGTTACATCACCCTTAGGAACAACAATTTTATACTTTCCATCTTCTGAAGTAACAACCTTGGCTATAAAGTCTATTACTCCATCTCCATTGAAATCTTGTTTGATTTCTACTATTGCCCCTTTTACTGGAAGACCTGTATCATTATCTATTATTACCCCTTGTATGCTTCCTGGCATAAATGTAATGTTTATTTTATCTTGTGCATTTAATCCATGCTCTTCGTCATGAATATATACATTAACAGGTATAACTTGGTTTTCTACACCTTCTATTTTACTAGATCTATATACTACTGAAGCAATTCCGTTTTCATCAGTGACTGCTGAACTTCCTTTTGGAAAATCACCTTTTTCTGCGGAGAATTCTACCTTAACTCCAGCTAATGGTTTATTATTTTCATCAACTACCTTCGCTGTTATAACTGTTGTTGATTTACCATCACCAACTATTGAGCTAGGCTCTGCATCCATAGTAAGTTGGAAATTAGCTATATCTGTTAAACTGTCTTTTACAACAACTCCATCTTGTTTAATACTAAATGGATGTTTATTAGGATTTAATAAGTATCCCACTGGAGCCTTTGTTTCTAAGAAATAGTAATCTCCATAGTTTAACTTATCAAATTGTATTGTTCCATCTTTTCTAGTTACACCTTCTACTACTTTCTTATCATCTTTAGTATAGATTGTAAGAGTTGCCCCTGGTACTGGTGCTCCTGTTGAGAAGTCTGTTTTTGATATTTTTATTCCTCCAGTTATTAAAGTGTTTGTTAATTTATCTGTTAAAATAGTTCCATCTTCTTTAATACTGAATGAATGTTTATCTGGGTTTAATAAATATCCTTCTGGAGCATTTGTTTCTACAAAATAGTAATCTCCATAGTTTAATTTATTAAACTGTATTGTTCCATCCTCCTCTGTTACACCTTCTACAACTTTTTTACCATCTTTTGTGTAGATAGTAAGGGTCGCTCCTGGTACTGGTGCTCCTGTTGAGAAATCTGATTTTGATATTTTTATTCCTCCAGTTATCATTGTATTAGTTAGCTTATCTGCTAAGATAGCTCCATCCTCTTTGATACTGAATTCATGTTTATCTGGATTTAATAAATATCCTTCTGGAGCTTTTGTTTCTACAAAATAGTAATCTCCATAGTTTAACTTATCAAATTGTATCGTTCCATCTTGTCCAGTTACATTCTCTACAACTTTTTCACCATCTTTTGTATAGATAGTAAGGGTTGCTCCTGGTACTGGTGCTGATGTTGAGAAATCTGATTTTGATATCTTTATTCCTCCAGTTATCATTGTATTAGTTAGACCTTCTTCTACTAGAACGCCATCTTCTTTAATACTAAATTCATGTTTATCTGTATTTAGTAAATATCCTTCTGGAGCACTTGTTTCTATGAAGTAGTAGTCTCCATATAATAGATTTTCAAATTTCACCTTACCAGTCTCATCTGTTACAGCTTGGAATTGATCTTCTACTGGATGTCCAGTCTTAGTAAATATTGCTATGCTAGCTCCCTTTATAGGGCTACCTGTCACAGAATCAGTTTTTGTGATCTCCACTCCTCCAGTTATCATAGTGTTGGTTAAGCTACCGGCTAAAATAACTCCATCATCCTTGATACTGAATTCATGTTTATCTGGATTTAATAAATATCCTTCTGGAGCTTTTGTTTCTACAAAATAATAATCTCCATAGTTTAATTTATTAAATTGTATTGTTCCATCTTGTCCAGTTACTCCTTCTACTACCTTATCACCATTCTTAGTGTATATAGTAAGAGTTGCTCCTGGTACTGCCTCTGCTGTTGAGAAATCTGATTTTGATATCTTTATTCCTCCAGTTATCATAGTATTAGTTAAGCCATCTTTTAGAATAACCCCATTTTCTCTAATACTGAATGAATGCTTATCTGAATTTAATAGATATCCTTCTGGAGCATTTGTTTCCACAAAATAGTAATCTCCATACTTTAAACTATTAAATTGTATTTTACCATCCTGACCAGTTACTCCTTCTACTACCTTCTTATCATTTTTAGTATATATAGTAAGAGTTGCTCCTGGTACTGGCGATCCTGTTGAGAAGTCTGTTTTTGATATTTTTATTCCTCCAGTAATCTTACTATCAACAATATTACCTAAGTCATAAACTTTACCGTCTTCAGTTACATTAACTGATTTTTCTTCATTGTTGATATTATATCCTGTAGGTGCTTTTGTTTCTTTTACGCTATATTGTCCGTATATTGCGTTATTGAAAATTACTAATCCATTGTTATCACTAATTACAGTCTCTACTTCATTTTCATTACTATCATAAAGAGTAAATTCTGCTCCTTTTAATGGATTTCCACCTATATCAGTTTTTTTGATTTTAATGGTTCCTTTTTTCTTAACATTTACAACAGGTCCTAACTCTATGTTTTTACCATCATCATTATCACCTATTGCTGCATTTAAAGGAGTTGTTGAAAGCACAAAGCTATTATCAGATGTTTTAGTTTCAACTACAACATAATCTCCATATACTACATTTAAGAACTTAATCACTCCATTATCATCACTTAATACAACTGCTAATGGATTTAAATATAAAGTATCTGACTTATCATAAAGTGTAAATTCTGCACCTTTAATAGAATTACCCTTTTCATCATTCTTTTGAAGGCTTACACTACCTGTTATTTTTACATTAGTAACATCATAAGTATATGTCTGATTATTATCACTAGTTGAGCCTATCTCTCTTTTAATAATTATCTGAGATAAAACATATCCTTGTGGGGCTTTTGTTTCTTGCACTCTATATTTTCCATACTTTAAGTTTCCAAAAAGTATTACTCCACTTGCATCAGTAGTTTTTTTCTCTATAACTTGATTTGTATCATCATTATAAAGTGTAAATTCCGCACCAGATAACGGTGTTGTACCATCTGCTCCATGTTTAATAATTTTAATAGTTGATTTAACTTTTGAATTATTAAATACAGAAACATCATTTTCTGAAATACTGTCTTTAGGTGTAACTGTGTTTCCTTGCACTTGTATGGTAGCATTTAAAACTTGATTTGATACATTGTATCCTGTAGGCGATAAAATTTCTTTTATCTTATAGCTTCCATATTCAACTCCACTGAATCTTACTTTACCGTCAATATCACTAGTTGATGTTATATCTCCAAGTAAATTTGTAACTGGTGTAACTCCGTCTTGTTGATATAATCCAAATACTGCACCTTGAAGTGCTTGAGCATCTGAGTCTTCTCCAACTTTTACGAACTCTATATTGCCTCTTATTTTGATATTTTTCACAGTACTTACAGTTTGACCATCAATCTTAGGGCTTACAGTTTGTCCATTATCATTTTTTCCAATTGTAGCTTCTAAAACTTCAGTATTCAAATTATAACCTACTGGTGGAGTTATTTCTTTTATCTTATAGTTTCCATACTCAATATTATTAAACACTACTTTCCCATCATTTCCGCTAGTAACTCTTACAGGTTGATTGCTTGAATTTCTAACTTCAGTAACCCCATCATTTTGATAAAGTCCAAAAACTGCTCCTTGAAGCTTACTACTATCACTGCCTTCTCCAACTTTTGTGAAAGATATGTTGCCTTTTACCTTTCTATTAGTAAAACTTAAAGCCTGAGGATTTGATGATGTGCTATCTGCTTCAATTTTAAATGAGTGATAAGTATTATCTAAAACATAATTATCTGGAGAACTAATTTCTTGATAAAAATAATCTCCATATTCTAAGTTATCAAATTGAACTTGTCCGTTTACATCTGTACTTTTAGCATTCCTAATCTGTTCTTTATTATTATCAAAAATAGCTACTGATGCACCCTGTATTTTAGCTCCAGTTTCTTCATCAGTTTTCGTTATTTTTACCGAGCCTTTTATCTTAGTATTAAATACTAAATATGGGGATGCATGCACAGATTGTCCATCTCCACTAATAGTTGTTAGGTCCGCTGTTATGTCTGCCTTATATATGCTATAAGATGTAGGTGCTGAAGTTTCCTTTATCTTATATTTTCCATAAGGTATGTTTGTAAATAACACCTTTCCATCGCTTCCACTAGTTGCAGTTATATTGTTTCCTGAAGAATCTTTAACTACTGTATTTCCATCTTCTGTGTAAAGAGTAAATACTGATCCTTGTAGAACTCCGTCTACCCCATTTTTATAAAATTCTATACTACCTTTAAATATACTATCTCTATAGTTATAAGTAACAATTTTATTAGTATTATCACTACTTGAATATTTAAGCACTCCATCTGAACTGTCGTAAGTAGTACCTTGGTTTAAACCTGTTTTAATTTGGAATGTATATACACTGCTATTCAGTTTATACCCTGTTGGTGCTGTAATTTCTTTAATAGAGTAATCCCTATCATACTTAAGTTTACTAAATGTAACAGCCCCATCACTTCCAGTAGCAGCTGAAGTTGCCTTAACATTTCCATACTTATCTATAAGTTGGAATACTGCCCCACTTAATTTTTTAGAACCATTATCATTATATTTTATTAACTTAATGCTAGCAGTATCTCCAGTAGCGCTTCCACCACCTACTGAAAACCAAACACCAGTGCGGCTATTAGTAGAGCTTTGTTGAACTCCACTTCCCTTAAATTCTACTGTATTAGAAAAATCACCTGTTCTAGTTGTATTTGTTCTAAACTTAAGTATATATGCATTTGTACCTGCATCTGCTGGGAAGGTAAATTCAAATTTTCTAGTTACAGGATCATATTTAACATTATCTCCTGTAAGTTCTATACTGTTTCCTTGAGTTAAACTTCCATCAGTTGAACTTACTATTGCCTTATATAATTCTACGGTATCTGTATCTAACTCTAATCCAATTGGTAGTGAGTCTGTTATAGTTGCATTAGATAAATCGATATTCCAGTTAGAATTAGTTTTTACTGTCCAATCTATATATGAATTACCATAAGCATATGCTGATGCTTTATTAACTACAGAGTTATTAATAGTTCTATTTCCTTGGCTATTCGCTACTCCAGTTGTAGGGATTTCACTTCCTGTAATTGATGCAGTATTATAAACCGTTTTATTACCGTTTGTATTAAAAATACTTAAATCTATAATCTTTGTTTTAAAAGTTATAGTGTACTTTTTATTTATTTGACTATTAAAAGTATACTTAAGCAAACCTGTTGAACTTATATTGCTATCACTAACAAATGCACCTTTAGTAGAATCATCAATGCTAGCTGATCCACTAACATACTGCTGTCCGGCTGGAATTGCATCAGTAACTACTACATTAGTTATAGGCATCTTATTGTTGTTAACTTCTATTTTCCAAGTAAGTTCTCTTGTTAAGTAGTTATAATTTGTTCCTGATTTAGTAATTACATTACTAGTAATACTTTGAGTTCCTGTAGTAGTTTGATTTATGCTTGGCGCTACTACTTTAGCATCATTACTAAAACTACCAGTATAGTTTGCTCTAAACTTATTAACATCAGTTACTTGTGTTTTTAAAGTTATAGCATATGTTTTATTAAATGCATTATTAAAAGTATATACTACTTGACCTGATTCTAAAGTAGTGAAGGAACCATTTGTGGTATCATCTATACTTGCAGAACCTTCCACATATGTTTGTCCACTAGGAATTGTATCAGTAACTACTGCACCTGCTCCTACATTGGTTAGATTACTATTCACTGTAATTTTCCATGTGATTATACCTGTAGAAGCATCATACCCATCGCCCTCTTTTCTGATTATATTAGTAGGAACTCCAACTCCTATCTCTCCAAATGTTCCACTTGCTACTCCATCTCCTGTTAATGTTGCTTTATTTGTATATGTAGGAGATGTATTGCTATTGTAAACAGCTGAATCTACATTCGTAGAAAAAGTAATAACTTTTTGTGAAGTTATATTGCCTAAATTGTAAGTGAAGTTCTGTCCTGAAATTGTATAATTTGATCCATTAACTCCATCTACCTTAACTGTTGATTGATCTAAAGTAAGACCATCAGGAATAGGATCACTAACTACCGCATTATTAATCGTTCTCCCACTCTCATTAACAGTTATAGTCCAATTAATTCTCTTATTTTCACTATCATAACTTCCACTTTTACTAATTAGCTTCACTGGAACAGAAACAGACTTAGTACTGGATGTTACACTTTTAGGTGAACCTTTTTCTGTGTATTTCAATGTTGCATTGTTACTATAAGTATAAGTATCTTGTCCTTTGGCTGCTAAATCATCATGTATGCTTGTCTTAAATGTAATCACCTTTTGTGTGGTTATGTCACCAAAGTTATATACAAATTTTTTGTTATCTGAATCATAGCTGTGGTTACTACTGTTATCTAAAACCCCATCAACTTTAACTGATCCAGGTACAAAATTCTGTCCTACCTGTATGGTATCCTCAATACTTGCACTATCCACATTTACATTTTCCTTATTAATAGTTATCTTCCATGTTATTTCATCAGTAGCGGCACTATATCCACCATCTACATCTTTTTGTATGGATGGATTTGCTTGAGCAAAGTCTACTTTTACTATAGTTGGCTCTTCAATTCCAGGAATAGTAAACTCAATTGGTATAGGATTATTAGTACCTATTTTAGTAGAATCAAATCGACTACTAGCATAAAAATTTCCTACTACATTTGAGTGCGTGGATGGATAATCTGTAAATGTGATGGTTACTAATCCACTAGTGTTTATGTTCATGGTTGCTACTCTATTTCCACTAGTATCATTAATATTTGAATTTATAGCTGAATAAATTTTAATTTCTTGAGGTAATTGCAATCTATAATAATCACCTGAATTAACATCTAAATCTTGACCATCAATTCTATTAGGTATACTCCAAGTATAATTAATTCTTACCTCTGCATCTTTAGCTACATCTGTACCTAAAGCATTTCCATTGTTATCAGTTAAACTTATCCCAGTTATAAAATCAAATGTATTAGTAACATCTTTTCCTGTAGCTGCAAGACCCCTTACAGGTTGGATTATAGAAATAATCTGCATAATCAATGTAAAGATAGCAGTAACCATAGAAAATCTCTTTTTCTTCATTCTCTCACCTCTCTCAATAAAAAATTTAACATATTATCTATGTTACATTACAGTATACTAATGTATTCTAAACACTTTCTAAACATTTGGGTGCATTTGTCGCAAAATACACCTATACTTCATGCTTTTATATAATAATAGTTAATATTTATAAGATATTTTTTTAATAACTAAAAATAGAGAATTACAAAATTATTATTACTTGATTTTGCAATACTCTATTTACATATAAAACCCTTAGCGGTTATTTACCATTAGGTCTATTACCCTGGCTTTTTTCACTAGCATTATTATCTTTATCTTTTGAATTATTACTTTTTTCTTGTGAATTTGAGTTAGCATTTTCAGACTGTTGTTGACCTTTTTGTCTATTATCACTTGGAGAATTGTTAGCTTTACTCTTTACTTCAGTAGTTTTTTCAGATTGTTTCTCATCGTTTTTATTTATAGACTTGGTTTCAACTTTCTCTTCTGTTACTGCTTCGTTGGAAGATTGTTCTGTCCCCCCTAGTAATGAATTATCTTCAATACTACTATCTTTATCTTTTTTAGCCTCTTTTTTGATTTCTTTAGATTCAGCTCTGTCTTCGGCTCTTTTAGCATTTAATGCCTTCATTATTTCTCTCACTGGTTTATTTGCATACTCCTCAGCATTAACCTCTAAATCAGCCGCTTTAAGCTTTTCTATTAATAACATCTTTCCTGGTGATATTCCTAATCGTTCTGCTTCTTTATGTCTATCTGTATTTATGTTTTGAGCTATAATCTCAGTATCTTCTAAATTTTGATTTTCAAGTTCAGATTTTACTGCTTCTTCGGCAGATTTTAAAATATCTTCTCCTTTAGCTTCATTGTCAGTTGAAACAGTAACCGCTACAGCATTATCTAAATTCTCATCAAGGTATCCTTCGTTCTTAGCTTCCTCAATTAAAGTTTGTAATGCATCTTCAACTTTCTGACCCTCAAGAGTTAACCCCTCGCTTATTTTCTCACCATCTTCATTTAATGGGTTAACATCAATAACTGTCCCAAAAGAATTAGTTGCTAATTCCACGCTAGGATTTATGTCGAGTGATACATATGCTTTAGGTACTGCATATGCGTTATAACCAAACAGACTCAATGTTCCAACTATCATTAACGCAGATACTTTAAAAACTAACCCCTTGTTTAATCTTAAAAACTTAGCTTTCTCATATTCAGCTCCAACTATTATGTCATTTTTATCTTTCACTTTGTGAAACTTTCCTTGTTTATCCACCAAAACTGCATGCCCATCTTTTTTTTCTAAAACTATACCCTTCATCCTCATTCCTCCAAGCTTATATAATCTCTTAAGTATTCATAATCTCCAACAAGTATTATTAATACCGCTACTATATATCTTCGCGCTCTTTCTATTTTTTTTCGGGGTATATTCGTAACTTTTTCTAACTCACTAATATTTAATGTTTTATTTCTAGTAAAACTTTTCATAACTAAAGGGTTTTTAATAGATTCCTTAATCAATTCGTTATATAAAACTTTTGTTGACTTCCATTTAGGAGACACTTTAATTAAATCATCAAATCTTATATCATACTCTAATAACTCCTTTGAAAATTGTTCTATCTCTAATTTTCTTAAATAATCTATTCCTTCTTGCTTATAGTTTTCTAAAGAAACTTTATCTATATATTGAACTTTAATCTCATCTTCTAATTCCTCTAAACCGCTAAACTTAGCTTCTTTTTGCCTATTCTGTTTTCTATAATTATCAATTAATCTTAACTTTATTAATCTTTGAGCGAAAGATAAGAAGTCTCCCTTGTCTACTTTATAATTCTGAATTGCCTCTGAGAAAGCCATTAATGCTATACTATATTCTTCATCGTTATGATAATCTATGTATCTTTTAAGTATTTTACTGGTTGCAGATATTATAAATGGTCTATACTGCTCAATAAGTATGTTTATATCTTCATTATTATTTTTTAAGGTACAAAGAAACTTTTTATTATTATTTAACTTAGAATAGATTTTTATTAATTTAATTAATCTCTTAATATAAACAATTAAGGAGTATTATGAGTTTGAAACTTAAACTACACAATACTCCTAGATCTTAATCTTTTATTTTAGCTTATTTTTCTTTTCCTAATAAATATAAATACAAATCCTAATACTATAGAGAAAATCCCTATATATATTAACGTTGTAAGACTTATTAATCCACCTGTCTGTGGAAGATCTATAACAACTTTCTTTGTATTTGTTATACTATCTTTTAATATTACACCATCTTCTTTTATGCTGAATTCATGTTTATCCGTATTCAATACATATCCATCCGGCGCATTTGTTTCTACAAAATAGTACTCTCCATAGTTTAGTTTCTCAAACTTAACTTTTCCGTCTTCACCAGTTATTCCTTCAACTACTTTCGTACCATCTTTTGTGTAGATAGTAATCGTTGCTCCTGGTACTGGTGCTGAAGTTGAGATATCGCTCTTAGAGATTTCTATTCCTCCAGTTATCATAGTGTTACTTAGATTAGCTTTTAGTACTACACCATCTTCCTTAATACTAAATTCATGCTTATCTGGGTTTAGTAAATATCCTTCTGGGGCGTTTGTTTCTACGAAGTAGTAATCTCCGTAGTTTAGTTTTTCAAACTTAACCTTTCCATCTTCTCCTGTTACATCTTCAACTACCTTTGTACCATCTTTTGTATAGATAGTAATAGTTGCTCCTGGTACTGGTGCTGAAGTTGAAATATCTGTCTTTGATATCTCTATTCCTCCAGTTATCATTGTATTAGTTAAACTTGCTTTTAGTATACTTCCATCTTCTCTTATACTAAACTCATGTTTATCTGTATTTAGTAAATATCCCTCTGGGGCGTTTGTTTCTTGGAAGTAATAGTCTCCGTAGTTTAGTTTTTCAAACTTAACCTCTCCATCTTCTCCAGTTACGGCTTCAACTACCTTT